>JAIWOG010000151.1 GCA_020217035.1 Magnetospirillum sp.
TGGGCGGCGAACAGGCCGCCGGTGTGCTGGCCCAGATCAAGAAGGATTCCATGGCCGCCAAGGGCCAGGACTGGCCCGCCGACGAGATCGAAGCCTTCAAGGCCCCGGTGCGTGCCCAATACGAAACCCAGGGCCACCCCTATTACGCCGGGGCGCGTCTGTGGGATGACGGTCTGGTGGACCCGGCCGACACCCGCATGGTGCTGGGCTTGGGTATCTCGGCTTCGCTGAACGCTCCCATCAAGCCGACCAGGTTCGGCGTGTTCCGGATGTAAGGCCATGAGCGATTCCCTGATCATCCGCAACGATGGCCCCACCCGCTTCATCACCATGAACCGGGCCGAGCGTCACAACGCCTTCGACGATTTGTTGATCGCCGAATTGACGCAAGCCTTCGAAGCCGCCATCGCCGATGCGGCCACCCGCATCATCGTGTTGGATGCCACCGGCAAAAGCTTTTCCGCCGGGGCCGACCTCAATTGGATGAAGCGCATGGCGGAATACGACCTGGCACAGAACCTGGCCGATTCGCGGGCCTTGGCCAAACTGATGTCCACCATCGACGGCAGCCCCAAGCCGGTGATCGGCGTGGTGCAGGGTCCGGCCTATGGCGGCGGCGTCGGACTGGCCGCCTGCTGCGACATGGTGGTGGCGGCCGAAAGCGCCAGCTTCTGCCTGTCCGAGGTCAAGCTGGGTCTGATCCCCGCCGTCATCAGCCCCTACGTGGTCCGTGCCATCGGCGGCCGCGCCTCGCGGCGCTATTTCCAGACCGCCGAGACCTTCACCGCCGCCAAGGCGGCGGAACTGGGCCTGGTGTCGGAAGTGGTTCCCGCCGACCAGTTGGAAGCGGTGCGCGACCGCTGGATCAAGGCGTTGTCGAACAACGGTCCCCAGGCCATGCAAGCGGCCAAGGAACTGGCTTTCCGGGCCACCGAAGACGAACTGAACGACGATTTGCGCGACTGGACCGCCACCCGCATCGCCACCATCCGCGCGTCCGACGAAGGGCGCGAGGGCGTGCGGGCCTTCCTGGAAAAGCGCAAACCCACATGGTTGGGGGAACACTGAAATGTTCGATAAAATCCTGGTCGCCAATCGCGGCGAAATCGCTTGCCGGGTCATGCGCACCGCCAAGCGTTTGGGCATCCGCACGGTGGCGGTCTATTCCGAAGCCGACGCCAATGCCATGCATGTTTCCATGGCTGACGAAGCGGTGCTGATCGGCCCGGCGCCGGCCGCCGAAAGCTATCTGCGGGCCGAGCGTATCATCGACGCGGCCAAGCGCACAGGCGCCCAAGCCGTGCATCCGGGTTACGGCTTCTTGTCGGAAAACGCCGATTTCGCCGAAGCCTGTGCCAAGAATGGCATCGTCTTCATGGGCCCGCCCGCCGACGCCATCCGCGCCATGGGGTCCAAGGCCGAAAGCAAGCGGCTGATGGAAGCGGCCGGCGTTCCCCTGGTGCCCGGTTATCACGGCCAAGGCCAGGACGAGGCCGAATTGGTCAATGCCGCCAACAAGATGGGTTATCCGGTGCTGGTCAAGGCGTCGGCCGGCGGCGGCGGCAAGGGCATGCGCGTGGTCACCGCCGAGGCCGAGCTGCTGGACGCCATCCGCGGCGCCAAGCGCGAGGCCAAGGCGGCCTTCGGCGACGATTCGCTGCTGCTGGAACGTTACCTGGACCATCCGCGCCACGTGGAGATCCAGGTGTTCTGCGATGCCTTGGGTAACGGCGTCTATTTGTTCGAGCGCGATTGTTCCATCCAGCGCCGCCACCAGAAGGTGATCGAGGAAGCCCCCGCCCCCATGCTGGCCGACGAAATCCGCCAGGCCATGGGCGAGGCCGCCGTCGCCGCCGCCAAGGCAGTGAATTATGTGGGCGCCGGCACCGTCGAGTTCCTGTACCAGGACGGCCAGTTCTATTTCATCGAGATGAACACCCGTCTCCAGGTGGAGCATCCGGTGACCGAGATGATCACCGGCCAGGATCTGGTGGAATGGCAGTTGCTGGTGGCTTCCGGCCGTCCGCTGCCACTGGGCCAGCACGAATTGGTGCGCAAGGGCCACGCCTTCGAGGCCCGCATTTATGCCGAGGATTCGGAGCGCGACTTCCTGCCCGCCACCGGCACCCTGGTGCATCTGGCACCGCCGGCCGAGAACCGCCATGTCCGCGTCGACACCGGGGTGCGCCAAGGGGACAGCGTCACCGCCTATTACGACCCGATGATCGCCAAACTGATCGTCTGGGACGAGGACCGCGACCGGGCGCTGCGTCGTCTGCGCCGCGCCCTGGCCGATTACCACATCGCCGGCATGACCACCAATGTGGGCTTCTTGTCGGCCATCGCCGGCCATCCGGCCTTCGCCGCCTTCCAGGTGGACACCGGCTTCATCGGCCGTCATCGCGATGACCTGATGAAGCCGGCCGGTGCGGTGCCCGACAACGCTTTGGCATTTGCAGCGGCCGCCCTGTTGATGGACCGCGCCGCCCAGCCGGCTCGCCGCGACGACCCGCATTCGCCGTGGCGGCTGACCAACGGCTGGCGCATGAACGACGACAACCACCACGATTTCCGCCTGATCGACGGAGACACCCCGCGCCTGACCGCCGTGCATTTCCGCCCCAACGGCTGGGACATGGAAATGGGCGCGGGCACTTGCGTGGTGCGCGGCGCCAGCCGGCAGGGGCGCACCATCACCGCCGAGATCAACGGCGAACGCAAATCAGCCACCGTGGTCATCCAGGGCTTCGACATCACCGTGCTGGAAGCCGGCCGCGCCTGGAAGCTGAAGCTGGACGATCCCTCGGCCAAGGCCGCCGACCAGGACGCCGACGCCGGCGGTTCGCTGAACGCGCCGATGACCGGCACCGTGGTGCAGGTTTTGGTGACGGCCGGCGACAAGGTGGAAAAGGGCCAGGTGCTGGTGGTGGTGGAAGCCATGAAGATGGAACATTCCATCAAGGCCCCCACCGACGGAATCGTCAAGGAGGTGCTGTTCGCCGCCGGCGACCCGGTCACCGACGGGGCGCAATTGGTCACCTTCGAGGCGGCGGAGGGATGATGGCCATCCCCTCCCACGTGAAAATCGTCGAGGTCGGCCCCCGCGACGGCTTGCAGAACGAGGCCAATCCGGTGTCGGTCGAGGTCAAGGTCGGCTTGATCGACCGCCTGACCCAGGCCGGTCTGCCGGTGATCGAATCGGGCAGCTTCGTCAGCCCCAAATGGGTGCCGCAAATGGCGTCCAGCGCCGAGGTGCTGGCCGCCATCAGCAAAAGGCCCGACGTGGTCTATCCGGTGCTGACCCCCAACATGCAAGGGCTGGAGGCGGCCTTGGCCGCCGGGGCCCAGGAAGTGGCGGTGTTCGGCGCCGCGTCGGAAAGCTTTTCGCTAAAGAACATCAACTGTTCCATCGCCGAAAGCCTGGACCGTTTCGCCCCCGTCATCGCCCACGCCCTGACCAACGGCGTCAAGGTGCGGGGCTATGTCTCCTGCGTGCTGGGCTGCCCCTATGAAGGCGAAATCGCCCCGCAGGCCGTGGCCCAGGTAGCCAAGCGGCTGGCCGACATGGGCTGTTACGAAATATCCCTGGGCGACACGGTGGGCGTGGGCACGCCCTTGAAGGCCCAGGCGATGATCGACCAGGTCGCAGCATTGCTGCCGGTTTCCATGCTGGCGGCCCATTTCCACGATACCTACGGCCAGGCCCTGGCCAACATCCTGGCGGTGCTGGAGCGCGGCGTCGCCGTGGTGGATTCCTCGGTCGCCGGCCTGGGCGGCTGTCCCTACGCCAAGGGGGCGGCGGGCAACGTCGCCACCGAGGACGTGGTCTACATGCTGCACGGCATGGGGATCAAGACCGGGGTGGATCTGACCAAACTGATCGCCGCCGGCACCTACATCTGCGGGTCCATCGGCCGACCCACCGGGTCCAAGGTGGCCAAGGCGCTGGGCTAACAAGATGACCCCGTCGCCGCGTGGTTCACGGCGGCGGGCGTTTCCCCCCAGGTGTGGGGGAAGGATGTCTCCCAAGAACCGCAAACTAACAGGGCCGGACGATTTCTCGTCCGGCCCTTTTCTTTGGGACCTCAGCCTTCCTTCTTCGGCTTGGGCAGGTCCGGCTTGATGTGCAGTTCCTTCCAGCGGCTGGAATCCACTTCGGCGGGCGCTCCCATCAGCAGGTCCTGGGCCTGCTGGTTCATGGGGAACAAGATCACTTCGCGGATGTTGGGCTGGTCGGCCAGAAGCATGACGATGCGGTCCACGCCCGGGGCCGAGCCACCATGCGGCGGGGCGCCATAGCGGAAGGCGTTCAGCATGCCGCCGAACTTTTCTTCCACCACTTCCGGACCGTAGCCGGCGATACCGAACGCCTTGATCATGATGTCGGCGCGGTGGTTACGGATGGCGCCAGACGACAGCTCGACGCCGTTGCAGACGATGTCGTACTGGTACGCCTTGATGTCCAGCGGGTTCATGGTTTCCAGCGCTTCCATGCCGCCTTGGGGCATGGAGAACGGGTTGTGGCTGAAGTCGATCTGGCCGGTTTCCTCGTTCAACTCGTACATGGGGAAATCCACGGTCCAGCAGAATTTGAAGACGTCCTTTTCCAACAGGTCCAGTTCGTTGCCGATCTTGGTGCGCACCAGACCAGCGAACTTGGCCGCCGGCAATTCCTTGTCGCAGGCGAAGAACACGGCGTCGCCATCCTTCAAACCGGCGGCTTCCTTGATGGCGGCGACGCGGTCGGCTTCCAGGTTCTTGGCGATGGGGCCCTTGGGGCCTTCCTCGGCGAACTGGATGTAGCCCAGGCCGCCGGCGCCGTTTTCACGGGCCCAGTCGTTCAGCTTGTCGAACCACGAACGCGGCTGGTTGGCGGCGCCCGGTGCCGGGATGGCGCGAACCACGGCGCCCTTGTCCACCAACTTGGCGAACAGGCCGAAACCGGAGCCACGGAACGGCTCGGTGACGTCGGCGATGACGATGGGGTTGCGCAAATCGGGCTTGTCCGAGCCGTATTTCAGCATGGATTCGGCGTAAGGAATGCGCGGGAACGGCGCCGGCGTCACCTTGCGGCCATTGCCGAATTCCTTGAACACGCCTTCCAGCACCGGCTCGATGGCGGCGAAGACGTCGTCCTGGGTGACATAGCTCATCTCGAAATCGAGCTGATAGAACTCGCCAGGGGAACGGTCGGCGCGGCCGGCTTCGTCACGGAAGCAGGGCGCGATCTGGAAGTACTTGTCGAAGCCGGCCACCATCAGCAATTGCTTGAATTGCTGCGGCGCCTGGGGCAACGCGTAGAACTTGCCGGGATGCAGGCGGGCGGGCACCAGATAGTCGCGCGCCCCTTCCGGGCTGCTGGCGGTCAGGATCGGGGTCTGGAACTCGGTGAAGCCCTGGCTGATCATGGCGTTACGCAAATAGGCGATAACGCGCGAGCGCAGCATCATGTTGGCGTGCACGCCTTCCCGACGCAAATCCAGGAAGCGGTACTTCAGGCGCATGTCCTCGGGGTATTCCTGGTCGCCGGCCACCTGCATGGGCAGCACGTCGGCGATGGACTGAATCTCGATCTCGGCCACCTGCAACTCGATCTCGCCGGTGGGCAGGCGCGGATTGATGGTGTCTTCCGTGCGCTTGACCACCTTGCCGGTGACGGTGATGACGCTTTCCGGCCGCGCTTTTTCCAGGGTCTGGAAGACGGCGCTGGAAATGTCCAGCACGCATTGGGTCAAGCCGTAATGGTCGCGCAAATCGACGAACAGCAGGTTGCCATGGTCACGCTTGCGGTGAACCCAACCGGACAGGCGGGCGATGGTGCCGGAATCGGTGGCGCGAAGCTGGCCGCAAGTGTGCGTGCGATATTGGTGCATGGTCAAAAAAATCCCCGGTGCGTGCGCGAGAAACGGGAAAAAACACACGCCACCGGGGGAATGTCAAGACGGAAAGCGGTTATTTGGTTTTGGCGGAATCAGAGGTCGGACTGGCCTCGGCCGCCGAGACGCCGACACCCGAGCGCGATTCGACCACACCCAATTGAATGGTCAGATGGTTGATGCTTTTCAGCAGTGCCTGATTGGTGGCTTCCAGGCTCGTCGCCAGAGCACCAGAACTGTTGGCCGCCAGTTCGGTGTTGTCCTTGATCTGCGAGCGCAGGCTGGCGATACGGCCGCGCAAGGCGTCGGCGGTGGTGGGCGCGGTGGCGCTTTTACCCAGGTTCATCAGACCGGAATAGAACGAGCAGGAATCGTGATAGCGGTAGACGTCGGCCAGCATGGCGTCCACCGAATAGACCACCTCGGGGTTGGCCCGCGCGGTCATCATCTTCTCAAGCGTGGCTTGCCGGCTTTCGTCGATCTTGGCGACGATGGCGGTGGCCACGTTCTTTTGGTAGATGCTTTCGTTCCAGTTGGCGTGCACGCCGCTGACCGCGCCGGCAGAACCGGCCAGGGCGCGGGCGGCGTCGGCGCCGGTGACGATGGCGCCGGCCCCGCCCAACAGCGTGGTCAGGGACGAGAAACCAAAATTGGTGCCGGCGGCGTTGGCTTCGATGGCAGCCTTGTGGTTGGCGCAACGCTGGTCGGACAGCATGACCAGATGGTCCATCAACCGGTTGCGGCAGGCTTGCGAATCGGTGCCGTTCGCGGCCGCCAGCGCATAACCGCAGCCATCGGGCAGGGTGTCGCTGGCGATGTTGAACATCTTGAAGCTTTGCTTGCCGTCAGCCGAAACCTGGACACCGTCGGGTCCGGTGACGATGGGATTGATTTCGTAACTGTCGGCCAGCCGGCCACAGGCCGAGACCGACAGAACCAGGAAGGCGGCGACAGACGCCTTCCGCGCGTCGATGGTTTGCATACCTACCCCCATAAAAAGAATTAATACATCTTTTTACACCATTTTTATACTTTGTACGAGTCGCACAGTACCTTTTGATTGTATTTTTCAAATGAAAAGCACCCACACCAAACACGAGTGGCAAGGACTCCCGCCCTTGCCCGGCGAAGCGGTTGGGTGTATCTGTTCATCCATGCCTATGATCGCCGATTCCGCCGAACTTGCCGCTTTCTGCCAGCGTCTTTCCTCGGCCCCCTACATCACCGTCGACACCGAATTCATGCGGGAGAAAACCTACTACCCGCAGTTGTGCCTGGTGCAAGTGGCCGGCCCTGACGAGGCCCGCGCCGTCGATCCCCTGGCTCCGGGAATGGATCTGGCGCCTTTGTTCGAATTGCTGGCCAATCCCAACGTGCTGAAGGTGTTCCACGCCGCCCGCCAGGATGTGGAAATCTTCCTGCATCTGTCCGGCGCCGTGCCCAAGCCTTTGTTCGACACCCAGGTGGCCGCCATGGTCTGCGGCTTCGGCGATTCGGTGGGCTACGAAACCCTGGCCAGCCAGTTGGCCAAGGCCCGCATCGACAAGTCCATGCGCTTCACCGACTGGTCGCTTCGGCCGTTGACGGAAAAGCAGATCCAGTACGCCCTTGCCGACGTCACCCATTTGCGCGTCGCTTATGAAAAGCTGGTGCGCAAGTTGGAAAGGAACGGCCGCCTGGAATGGCTTTCCGAGGAAATGGCCGAACTGGCCAATCCCTGCACCTACCGCACCGATCCGGAAAACGCCTGGAAGCGCTTGAAGCCGCGCTCGTCCAGCCCCAAGTTCCTGGCGGTCTTGAAGGAACTGGCGGCTTGGCGCGAGCGCGAGGCCCAGGAACGCGACATCCCGCGCCAGCGCATGTTGCGCGACGAGACACTGATGGAAATCGCCGCCCACCACCCCACCGGGGTCGAGGAACTGGCCCGCACCCGGGGCCTGGGCAAGGGCATGGTGGAAGGCCGCATGGGGGCCGCCATCCTGGACGCTGTGCAGCGCGGCCTGAAACTGCCGGAAGACCAGATTCCCAAGCCGCCGGAACGGGCGGACCTGCCGCGCGGCCTGGGCCCGGTGGTGGACCTGCTGAAGGTGCTGCTGAAGATGAAGTGCGACGCCCAGGGCGTCGCCAGCAAGCTGGTGGCCAATTCCGCCGACATCGAAGCCATCGCCGCCGACGACGACGCCGACGTCCCGGCCTTGCACGGCTGGCGCCGCGAGTTGTTCGGCGACGACGCCCTGGCACTGAAACATGGCCGCCTGGCCTTGGGGTTCTGCACCGACGGCCGCAAGCTGCGGTTGGTGCCCATGGAGCCCGCTGAAGACGAAGTGGTAACGCCCGTGGAAGCCGCCGATTAAACCCTGATCCCCGCCTGCGAGGGCCACCGCCGTGGAGCGTATTTCCCCTTACCTGACGGCAGCCGCGTTGGTGATTGCCTATGTGGCCATGGCCCTGGGCGGGGCGTCCCTGGCCAGTCTGCCCCCCGGCAATCTGACCGTGTTCTGGCTGCCCGCCGGCATCGGCGTGGTCATCGTCCAGGTTCTGGGGCCGCGCCTGGGTCCGGCGGCGGTGTTCGTCGCCAGTTTGCTGGCCAACGGCTTGTCCATGCAAGGTGACGCCGCCCTGACGGTGGTCATCGCCACCACCTTGTCGGCCATGGTGGATTGCGCCCAGTCGACCTTGGGCTGGTGGCTGTGGAAAAAAGCCGAATCGAAGAATGGCAGCTCGTTGCTGGCCTTTCCCGACAACCTGCCTCACCTGCTGCGGGTGGTGGCCTTGCCCCCGTTGCTGACGGTATGGCTGTTGCCGCTGATCCATCAGCTCAGCGGCACCGCGCAATACACCTTCACCGAATTCCTGACCCGTGGCGCCATGTTGCTGAGCGCCGATCTGTGCGGCTTGTTCCTGGTGCTGCCGGTGGCCATCGCCATCCGCGACAACGCCAATAGTCCCTGTTGGCGGGCGGTTCTGGCCGCCTTGGCCCTGGGCGCGGTGCAGATCGCCTTGTCGTCGATTGATCCGTTGCTGACCCCGCTGGCGCTGTTCGGCCTGGCCATTCTGGCGGTCTCGTTCCACGTTCAGGGGGCGGCTTACGGCAACTTGATCTGCGCCACCACGCTGGTCGCCCAGGCTTCCATGACGCAAACCGCGTCGCTGGGCCCTGCGGTGACACAAACGGTTTTCACCTTGAACCTGACCATCCTGGGGGTCGGACTCAGCGTGCTGTACATGGGGCTGATGCAGGCGCAGCAGCGCCGCATGTATGCCAGCCTGGAAGCCGAAGTGCAAAAGCGCACCAAGGAACTGGAACAGCGCAGCCACGACTTGGCCACCTCCAACGTCGACCTGGAAAACTTCGCTTATGTGGCCAGCCACGACCTGCGCGAACCATTGCGCATGATCAGCAGTTATCTGAGCTTGCTGGAACGGCGGCTAGGCCAAGCGCTGGATGAAGAAACCCGTGTGTTCCTGGGCTTCGCCCGCGATGGCGCCAAGCGCATGGACCGCCTGATCTTGGACCTTCTGGACTATTCCCGCCTGGGCCGCAGCGGAGCGCTTCCCGAACCCGTCGACCTGTCGCAAATCGTTAGCGAAGTGCGGGGCGACCTGGCGCTCACGCAAGGTGACCGCCAAGCCGTGCTTCACGTCGCCCCGCTTCCCACCGTCCTGGGCAATCCCAGCGAAATCTCGCGATTGTTTCAGAACCTGATCGGCAACGCGCTGAAATTCACCATCGCCGACCGAATTCCGGAAATCCGTATCGACGTGGAATCCGCCGGTGATTTCTGGCGCGTCATCGTTTCAGACAACGGCATCGGCATTCCCGACGAACAGCGCGAACGGGTTTTCGGCATGTTCCAGCGCTTGCATGCGCATGGCCAATACGAAGGCACCGGCATCGGCCTGACCGCCTGCCGGCGCATCGTCGAACACCATGGCGGCCGTATCGAGATTCTGCCCGCGGGCGACCAGGGGTGCCAAATTGCCTTCACCCTGCCCAAGGTATAAGCCGCCAGCGGGCCATAGCGTCGAGCATGGCGGAAATCAGGTGCGATGGCCTAAACCTTCCTGAAATCCAGGTTGGCGCAATCCAGTCCCTTGGCCAGCTTGTCGAAGGTACGGTCGTT
>JAIWOG010000152.1 GCA_020217035.1 Magnetospirillum sp.
TTCCATGGCGAAGGCCGGATTGGCGCCTGGCACCTCGATGATGACGTCGCCGTTGTCGAATAACAGCCGGGTTTGCTTCAACAAATTGGGGGCCCCACCTGACAATGTGTGGGCCAGACGCAAGGCGACGCCGGTCACCCGGCAGCGCTTCAGGCTGTCATCATCCAGCAAGCCGATGGCCATCTGGGCGTGGGGGGTGTCGTCGTCGCCCTGATAGCGCTGGTAAATCGTGTAGGCGATGGCGGCGCGGTCGCGATGCGGCACCCCCATGAACGGCAGCTTCAGCAGCCGGTGGAACGCCTGTTCGGCCCGATAGTCGGGATGTTCGTTCCAAAAGATGTCCGACACCAGGCAGGCGGCATGGCGCAGCCGGGCGTGATGGGGGGTCTCGTCAGGGAACAACGGCGCCATCCACGCCATCACTTCGTCGCCGTGCTCGGGAAAGCGGGCGTTCATCAACGCCATCTGCCGGCACACCGACAGCAACGGGTCCTGCACCCGCAAGCGTTCCGGCAGCCGCTTGTAGAACTGGCCCTCGCGCATGCCGTAAATCGAGAACACCAGGTTCGACGGCTGCACGGCGCGGATCACCCGATCCAGCAACAGCGCCGCCATGGGCAGGTTGGGCACCCGCTTCTTCGAGACGCCCGGCACCTTCTCCATGGATTTTCTGCTTTGCACGGCGATCAGGTCCAGGATGCGAAGCGCCTCCTTGGGATCGATGGCGAAATTGTCCAAGACGGTCAGCGGATGGTGGGTCTGGCTGATGCAGATCCGCGCGATGGCCCGCCAGGCGCCGCCCACCGCGTAAAGCGCCCTGCCCCGGCCCTGGTCCAGGAAGGTGACCGTCTTCAGGTTCCTGTCGATGAACTCGTCGGCCTTGGCGCGGTCGTCGCCGGCCGCCTCGGCCATGCGCAGCACCCCCAGCGGCATGGTCACGTGCTCGCCGAAATCACCCTGTTGCACGGTGACCAGTTCCAGCGAGCCGCCGCCCAGATCGGCCACCATGCCGTCGGCATCCGGCGTGCCGCACAACACCCCCATGGCCGCGGCCTTGGCTTCCTGGCCGCCGGACAGCACCTTGACCTCGACGTCGTACAGTTTTTCCAGCCGGGCGACGAAATCGGGGCCATCCACGGCGTCGCGCACCGCCGCCGTGGCCAGGATGTCCAGCCGTTCCACTTCCATGGCCCGCGACAATGCCACGAAACGGCCCACCGCCGCCAAGGCGCGGACCACGCCTTCAGGATTCAGCATGCCGGTCTGGCCGACGCCTTGGCCCAAGGCGCAGACCGCCTTTTCGTTGAACAAGGGGACCGGCACCCGGGCGGCCCCGTCATAGACACACAGACGAATGGAATTGGACCCAATGTCAATAATGCCCACCGGCTCTTGGCGGCGCTTGATTTTCATATGCCTAGTCCAGCATCAGCTTCGGCGTGCGTACCTTGTCGCCGGCGCTGCCGCGCCCCGACAGGCTGGGGTTGGTCATGAAATAGGTGTGGGCCGAGAAGCCGGAGCCGTCGGGCGACACCCGGCGATAGACGCCGTCGGGCCCCAGCACCCAGCTTTGCGCCATGTCCTTCAGGTTGGCCACCATGATCTGTTCCAGAATCTGGCGGTGCACCGTGGGGTTCTCGATGGGGACCAGGGTTTCCACCCGCCAATCCATGTTGCGCTGCATCCAGTCGGCCGAGGAAATGAACACCTTGGCCTGGCGCGACGGCAGCCGCGCCCCGTTGCCGAACACCACCACACGGGTGTGTTCCAGGAAGCGGCCGACGATGGACTTGACCCGGATGTTTTCCGACAGGCCCGGAACCCCCGGACGCAGACAGCAGATGCCGCGGATCACCAAATCCACCTGCACGCCGGCCTGGCTGGCCTTGTAAAGGGCGTCGATCAGCTTGGGATCGACCAGGGAATTCATCTTCCCCCAGATGGCGGCCGGCTTGCCGGCCTTGGCGAACTCGATTTCCCGGTCGATCTGGGCCAGCAACGACTTTTTCAGGAACAGCGGCGCGATGGCCAGCTTTTCCATCTTTTCCGGCACCGCATAGCCGGTCATGTAGTTGAATGCCTTGCTGGCGTCGCGGGTCAAATCCTCGTCGCAGGTGAAGAACGACAGGTCGGTATAGATCTTGGCGGTGATCGGGTGGTAGTTGCCGGTGCCGAAATGCACATAGGACACCAGGCCGCCGCCTTCGCGACGCACCACCAGGGAAATCTTGGCGTGGGTCTTCAACTCCATGAAGCCGAAGACCACGTTGGCGCCAGCCGCTTCCAGGTCGCGGGCCCAGCGGATGTTGGCTTCCTCGTCGAACCGGGCCTTCAGTTCCACCATGCAGGTCACCGACTTGCCGGCTTCCGCCGCCTCGATCAGCGCTTTCACGATGGGGCTGTCCTTCGAGGTGCGGTAAAGGGTCTGCTTGATGGCCACCACGTTGGGGTCGCGCGCCGCCTGACGCAGGAACTGCACCACCACGTCGAAGCTTTCGAACGGGTGGTGGACGACGATGTCCTTCTTGCGGATGGCGGCGAAGCAATCGCCGCCGAAATCGCGCACGCGTTCGGGGAAACGGGCGTTGTAGGGCGGGAACAGCAAATCCGGGCGTTCGTCGACGATCAGCTGCTTGGTGTCCACCAGGCCGATCATGGTGTCGAATTCGTAGACGTCGCCTTCCACCGCGTGCATTTCCGAGATCACCAGCTTCTTCAGTTCCTCGGGAATGCCCGAGCTGAAGGTCAAGCGGATGACATGGCCGCGACGGCGGCGCTTCAAGGCGCTTTCGAACACGCGCACCAAATCTTCCGCTTCTTCGTCGATGTCCATTTCCGAATCGCGGATGACCCGGAACAGGCCGCTGGCTTCCATGCGGAAGCCGGGGAACAGACGGTCCAGGAACAACAACACCAGCTTTTCCAAGGGCAGGAAGCGGATGGCCTCGCCGGGCAAGCGGATGAAGCGTTCCAATTGCGGCGGCAACGGCACCAGGGCGCGCAACACGTCGCCGTCATCCAGGCGGAACAGGTGCAGCACCAGGGCGATGCCGGCATTGGGCAGGAAGGGGAAAGGATGCGCCGGGTCGATGGCCAAGGGCGTCAGCACCGGGAAGACGTGTTCCATGAAGCGGGAATCCAGCCACTTCAGGTCGGCCTTGGTCAGTTCCTTGACGTCGACGACGCTGATGCCGGCCTCGCGCAGTTCCACCTGCAGCGTTCCCCAGCAATCCTTCTGCGCCCGAAGCAGGTCCGACGCCATGGCGTTGATGGCGGTCAATTGCTGGGCCGGGGTCAGGCCGTCTTCCGAGGTGCTCATCACCCCGGCTTCCACCTGGCCCTTCAGACCGGCGACGCGCACCATGTAGAACTCGTCCAGGTTGGACGCCGAAATGGACAGGAAGCGCAAACGTTCCAGAAGCGGGTGATGGTGGTTGACCGCTTCCTCGATGACACGCAGGTTGAAAGCCAGCCAGGACAGCTCGCGATTGATGAAGCGATCCTTGGAATCCATGTCGATCACGGGGATCTCGGTGGCCTGCGGCAGGGTGGTCAAGGCTTCTCTCCCAAATGAATGCGGCTCCTTTATATATGCTGAACCGTCCGCTGTCATGACCCGCCGGCGGGCTGTCATGGATGCTTCATCCTTTCGCCGTAATTGTCGGGCCATAGTGCGGCCAGTTTTCCAACCGGGATCACCGTCATGAAACGCATCTACCTGTTGCGCCACGCCAAATCCAGCTGGGAAGACGTCGCCCTGGACGACTTCCAGCGTCCGCTGAACGCCCGCGGCCGCAAGGCGGCCAAGCGCATGGCCCGGCATTTCGCCGAGAAATCCATCCGTCCGCACATGGTGCTGTGCTCGGCGGCGCTGCGCACCCGGTCCACCTACGAATTGCTGGAACCGGTCCTGCAAGGCGTGCCGGTCAGCTTCGAGGATTGCATCTACGAAGCCAGCCGCTCGGACCTGCTGCACCGCTTGCAGCGGCTGGACGGGCATTTGGACAGCGTGCTGCTGATCGGCCACAATCCCGGCCTGGAAAAGCTGGCGTTGGCCTTGTGCGGCGGACATGGCGACCACCTGGGGCTGCAACGGCTGGAAAGCAAGTATCCCACCGGCGCCCTGGCGGTGCTGGACACCACCGTGCCCCATTGGCCGGAACTGGACGTCAACCGCTGCAGCTTGGCGGAATTCGTCCGCCCCAAGGATTTGGACCCCACCGACGACGACGATTGAAGACAGGGCGCCGCTTCCCCGCTATAAGCGGCGCCATGCAATACGACGTCATCATCATCGGCGCCGGTGCCGCCGGCCTGATGGCAGCGGCCAGCGCCGGACAACGTGGCCGCAAGGTGCTGGTTCTTGACCACGGCGAAAAGGCCGGGGCCAAGATCCTGATCTCGGGCGGTGGGCGGTGCAACTTCACCAACCGCAACATCACCCCCGAAAGCTACCTGTCGGCCAATCCCCATTTCGCCAAATCGGCGCTGAAACGGTTCACCCAACACGATTTCATCGCCTTGGTGAACAAGTACGAGATCGCTTTCCATGAACGCGAATTGGGGCAATTGTTCTGCGACCAGTCGTCGGCCCTGATCCTCAACATGCTGCTGGACGAATGCGGCGGCGGGTCGGTTGATTTCAAGCTGGGGGTCAAAGTCGGTCCGGTCATGGGATCGGGGCCGTACAGCGTTCCCACCGAGGCTGGCACCTTCACCGCCGATTCGATGGTCGTCGCCACCGGCGGGCTGTCCATCCCCAAGCTGGGGGCCACCGGCTACGCCCATGGCGTGGCCCGCGAGTACGGCCTGGGCGTCACCGAGTTGCGCCCGGCCCTGGTGCCCTTGGTGTTCACCGCCGCCGACCTGGATTTCATGCGGGCCTTGACCGGCATCGCCGTGGACGGTGTGGCCCAATGCGGCAAGACCCGCTTCCGCGAGGCCATCTTGTTCACCCATCGCGGCCTGTCGGGGCCGGCCATCTTGCAGATCTCGTCCTATTGGCGCGAGGGGCAGGACGTGGTGGTCAACCTGGCCCCCGACCTGGATGTCGCCGCCCGCCTGGTCGAGCGCAAGGCCGAACGCCCCAAGGCCGAGGCCAAAACGGTGCTGGCGGAAATGCTGCCGGCGCGGCTGGCCGATTCCCTGGCCGAACGGGCCGGAATCGGCAGGAAGCCCATGGCCGAACTGGCCAACAAGGCGTTGCAGGATCTGGGGCGCATGGTCAATGCCTGGAGCCTGAAACCGGCAGGCACCGAGGGCTGGCGCACCGCCGAAGTCACCCTGGGCGGCGTCGCCACCGATGGCCTGTCGTCCAAGACCATGGAAGCCAAGGCCCATCCCGGCCTGTTCTTCGTGGGCGAGGCGGTGGACGTCACCGGCTGGCTGGGCGGCTATAATTTCCAATGGGCGTGGTCGTCCGGCTGGGTCACCGGACAGCATTGCTAACCCCTATTGCGGAGCTGCCGCCCCGCCCCCGCTTGGAGGCGATGCCTCCAAACCTCCGTTCTTTTTATTGATATAATAAAAGGGGTCTGAGGCCCAAGGCCCCAGCTGGGCGCGGGCGAGAGTCCGCAAATGATGACTTACGCCGAACCCTGCATCTGTTCCAACGCCTGGGCCAGCTTGTCGCGTTCGCCCTGGATGGTTTGGGCCTGCTGGTCGTGGCCCAGGACCTTCAAAATGGAAATGAAGGTGTCCAGCGTCGGCACCAGGGGTTCCAAAGCGCCGGCGGGATCGACCTTGACCAGTTCCTGCAGGCTGCCCACCGCCTCGATGATCGGTTCCAGCGCCAGTTCGTGGGCGCCGGCTTCGTGCAGACGCCCGGCCAGGGCGGCCAGGGACTGGGCCAGGAACAGGGAATATTGCTTGGGCTCGGTCTCGGCCAGGTCGCGGGCCAGGTTGGTGGCGTCCTCGGCCAGCGGCAAGGCTTCGGCGAAATAGCCGTCGCGGCACTTGGCCGCCGCCGCCTGCTGCATGGTCAGGGCCTGCAGATGCAGAACCGCCAGCGGCACCTGGTCTTCGGGGAACAACTGGCCGACCATGCGGCGCACCGCCAGGGCTTCTTCCCACAGCTTGCCTTCGGCCAAGGCCATGGCGTTCTTGTGCAGGACGTCAACCATGAAATCCAGGAAAGGGTAAAGGGCTTCGCCGCCTTGGCGGAAGATTTCGACCCCGGTCCCCAGTTCCTCGATGGCCCGCAGGCTTTGTCCGGCCCGCCACGATCGCCCCGACTGGTTCATCAAGGCCGAGATCAGCACCAGCCGGGCTTCGGCCGGGGCATGCTCCACCGCCACTTTTCCCAGCTCGATGGCTTCGTCCGCCGCCGAACGGGCTTCGTCATCGCGGGCCAGGTCGGACAGGCGGTTGGACATGTTGTTCAAGGCCGACGCCAGATGCACGCCATACTGCGCCTTGTCGGCGTTGTGCAGTTCACGCAGGGCGGCGACGCCGTCCACAGCCGCGTCCAGGGCGCGTTCCGGCAGCGACGCCTCGGCCAGCTTGCCCGACAACGCCATGCTGGCCTCGGCGAAGGCCGCGTCTTCCTGACGGGCGGCCTTCATCTCGGCCACCAGCTTTTGCAATTGCTCCAGATCCATGGCGTTGTAATCGGTCATCTTTTTCTCCTTAGCCTGGGGTCACTTCCTCACGACCAAGCCGAGGGAAACGATCGACACCTATTCAATCAACAGCCACGACGGGGAAGCGATTCCACCGATTCCAGCTTGCCCCGCAGGCTGAAATTCTTGAAGGTCTGGACGATTTCCTGGGCCACGCCATTGGGGTGGTAAGCCAGGCGCATCTCGAAATTGGGCACTTCCTCGGGGCTGGCCACCGGGAAAAAGGCCAGATGCATGGGCCAATAGGGCGATCCCAGCAGCGGCGACACCAACGTGGACGGCAGGGTCTGGCTTTGCTTGCCGATCAGGGCGTTGACTTCGTAGGGGCCATCCAGGCCCGAACCGTCGAAAACCACCTTCCAGAAGGTACGGTTGCCGCCTTGGGCGGCGTCGATCAGCCGCAGCGTGTGGTCGGTGGGGAACAGCGTGCCCTTAGGCAGCGGCATGGAAAAGTTTTCCGGCCGGGTGAACTTGGCGACGCCGCCCTGGCCCTTGCCCTTCAGGTCGGCGTGGCCTTCCACTTCCTCGGTCACCTGGCCGTCGCGGGTGTTGCGCATGCGGAAACGATAGTGCAGGCCGTCCTTGGATTCCCAGGTGATGAAGTCGGTGGCCGACAGCGCCTGTCCGCCCTCGGTATAGGCGTAGTTGACGGCGATGCGGTTTTCCACCACCCAGCCGTCGCAGGAATCCTCGAATTGGTAGCTCATGGTGCCGCTGGCGGCGGCGATGCCCGAACCGGGCTTGGTGGTGGCCAGCCCCATGGAATAGATGGCGCGGTGCGGAGCCAAGCCGGCGGGTCCGGCCCAGGCGAACGACGCCGCCCCCAGAACCACAACGGCCGTTGCCGTCAATACGCCTCGCACCATCGGGACCTCCAAGTCAAACCGGCCGCATTATACATGGCGTCTGCACAACCACCAGCAAACAGTGTGCCGGAAAAAGCTTGCCGGGATGTCGGCATTTTCTGCCCAGCGAAGCCGGCATTTGTTGCCCATGACCAACGGCAACCCTCCGGCTTCCGCCGGTTGCGGCCGTGGCACACCCCATGCATCGTCCTTTGGCGAGTGTTGGAAACACGACACGGAGGATGGGCATGACGTTCGATTTCACCCCTGGCTGGCGCGACAAAACCGTCGAGTTGTGCGACACCGCCGGCGCCCCGACCCTGCACCAGCAACCGGCGGGACAAAAGGCCCCGGCCCACCCCACCACCGACCAGATCGCGCTTTTGGTGCGCGAGTTGTTCAGCGAAGGCAGCCTGACCTGGGACCAGTTGCAGGCGCTGTCACGCGTCGCTGAACTGCGCCCCGTGCTGGAACCCACCTTGGACAACGTTCCCGCCTTCCGGCGCGTTTCCGCCCATCGGCAATAAGAATACCGGACCTCGCCATGAACGCCGTCACGCCCTTGCTGGCCCTGCCCGCCCCGCGCTCGCAATGCCGCGCCCGCTTCGACCTGCGCAACGTCAGCCCGCGCCAATACGCCGAAATCGCCCACGAATTGTACCTGGAAGGGTCGTTGCGTTGGGAAGAATACCAGTGGATCGGCTTCCCCAGCGAATTGCATCCCGATTTCGACGCCACCATCGGCGCCCTGACCGGCGAAAAGGCCGAGCCCGACCGTCCCCGCGACATGCTGGCGATCATGGAAAACCATGTGGAATTCATCCGCCGCTATCGCCAGCCCGGTGACGACACCAGCTTCTGGCGGGCCGAACGCGCCCTGGACGTGTTGCGCCGCCAAACCGAACCGCGCTGGTCCTGACATCGCCGAAAACCAAACGGCCGCCCCAAGGGATCGGGGCGGCCGTTTGGCGTTTCAGGGAAAGCGGTTCAGTACAGATAATTCAGCACGCTGCCCGGACGCACCGACCCAGGGGTGGTCACCCGCATGTTGTGTTCGTAGGTGCCGACACCGCGCATGACGTAATCCATGAACAGCGAGGACGAGCCGCCGCCGCTGGCTTCGTCGGCCAATTCGGCCTGGAAGCTGGACGCCGCCTTGGACATGAAGGGCGTGCCCCGGCTGTCGGATTCGCGATGGTCCGAAAACCCCAAGTCAAGTTCTTCGTCATAGCGCAGCAAGCGGTTGTCGCTGACGCCGATCTGGGACGAAAAGACGGCTTCCTCGGGGGCGACGCTCGACACCGACGCGACGTTGCGCCCACCCGACGCGGGGCGGGCCGTGGCCGCCGCCGACATGCCGGGCGTCGCTAACGCCGAGACTTTGTGAGTACCGAGTGCCATCTTTACTACGTTCCCGTTTCGTCCGCCCAGATACACGGGGGCGAAGCATAAATTACTCCAATCCTGAATATACCCTTAAGGCAGGGGCAAAATCCATCCCTTTCAGCATGCGCCATACGATTACCCCCTCCATATTGCATTGCAGAAACTTCATGGAGCGGTCACACGCATAAGCCCTATAGTGTCAGGGACTTTGTTCCAATCAGGGATCAGATGAGATGAATGAGATCCGTACGGCCCGCCGCCCCAAGGACACCACCCCGCAGCCCGACGGCGTCGCCGCCGCGTCCGTGGACACCGCCCCCGTCGTCGCCCCGACGGCCATCGCGCATGTCAACCCGGTGCATCAGATGATGGCGCTGCCGACCAGCATGGAGCAGTTCCGTACGCCGTTTCCCATCTTCACCGAAAGCACCGACCGGCTGATGCACGCCATCCAAGGCCGCTTCACCAACGCCCTGTCGCCGGCCTCGTTGCTGCTGGCTTACCTGGACTGGCTGGTCCACCTGGCCAACTCGCCGGGCAAGGTGGGGGAACTGGCCCAGAACGCCCTGTCCAAGGCTCTGCCTTTGGCCCGCTATACCCTGGACACCGCCATGGGCCGCACCGATCCCGACCCCTTCGTGCCGCTGGCCCACGATTCGCGCTTCGCCAGCGAAGGTTGGCAGAAATTCCCCTTCAACGTCATGAGCCAGGCGTTCCTGTACACTGAACAATGGTGGCACTATGCCACCACCAACGTGCGCGGCGTCGGCAAGCACCGCCAGAACGTGGTCGAGTTCACCGCCCGGCAATTGCTGGACATGATGTCGCCGGCCAACTTCCTGTGGACCAATCCCGACGTCATCCAGACCACCATCGAACAGAATGGCCAGAACCTGGCCCGCGGCCTGCAAAACCTGTCCGACGACATCATGCGCAACCTGACCGGGCGCGACTATGCCAAGGACGAACGCTTCCAGGTGGGCAAGGGCGTCGCCTGCACCCCGGGCAAGGTGGTGTTCCGCAACAAGCTGATCGAGTTGATCCAGTACGCGCCGACCACCGAAACCGTCCACGCCGAACCGATCCTGATCGTCCCGGCCTGGATCATGAAATATTACATCCTGGACCTGTCGCCGCAGAACTCGATGG
>JAIWOG010000153.1 GCA_020217035.1 Magnetospirillum sp.
TCAAGTGGCTGGTGTCCAAGGGCCACACGGTGTTCGTCATCTCGTGGAAGAACCCGGGCGCCGAGGACCGCGACATGGGCATGGCCGATTACCGTCGCCTGGGCGTGATGGCGGCGCTGGACGCCATCCAGGCTGTCCTGCCTGGCCAAAAGGTCCATGGCGCCGGTTATTGCCTGGGCGGCACCCTGCTGTCCATCGCCGCCGCCGCCATGGCGCGGGACGGTGACGACCGCCTGGCCAGCGTCACCCTGTTGGCGGCGCAGACCGATTTCGAGGATGCCGGCGAGATCATGCTGTTCATCGACGAAAGCCAGGTGACCTATCTGGAGGACGTCATGTGGGACCAGGGCTACCTGGACACCAAGCAGATGGCCGGCGCCTTCCAGATGCTGAGGTCCAACGACCTGGTGTGGTCGCGCATGATCCGTCAGTACCTGCTGGGTGAAAGCGACACCTCGAACGACCTGATGGCGTGGAATTCCGACGCCACCCGCCTGCCGTTCAAGATGCATACCGAATACCTGCGCCGCCTGTTCCTCAACAACTCGCTGGCCAAGGGCCGCTATACCGTCGAAGGGCGCCCCATCGCGCTGACCGACATCCGCGCCCCCATCTGCGCGGTGGGCACCACCAAGGACCACGTGGCGCCGTGGAAGTCGGTCTACAAGATCGGCATCCTGTCGGACACCGACGTCACCTTCATCCTGGCCAGCGGCGGCCACAACGCCGGCATCGTCTCGGAACCCGGCCACAAGGGGCGTTCCTACCAGATCGCCACCCGCGCCGACGCCGACAAGTATGTCGATCCCGACACCTGGGTGCTGGTCACCCCCAAGCACCAGGGATCGTGGTGGGAACCGTGGCAGGAATGGCTGGCGGCCAATTCGTCGGGCCAGATCAAGCCCCCCGCCATGGGCGCCGCCGAAGCCGGCTATCCGCCCATCGCCGAGGCGCCGGGCCTTTACGTCCTGATGCCCTGACAGGAATAGTTAACCATTTGCGTGTTGTAATGCCTGCTGGAATCTTTCCAGCAGGCAGCAACAAGGCGGTAGCAAATGGCTGATGACGATACCATGGTCGGCTCCAAGCACCAGGAAGCGGTGTATGGGGTCAACGTCGAGTGCATCGCCGTGTTGGGCACGGCCAACCTGCCCATCGCCCAGTTGCTGAAACTTGGCCGTGGCGCCGTGGTGGAACTGGACCGCAAGGTCAACGACCCCGTCGACTTGTACGTCAACCGCAAGCATATCGCCCGCGCCGAGGTGGTGGTGGTGGAAGACCATCTGGCCGTCACCGTCACCGAAGTGCTGAAGCGCGCCGCGGATTAAAGAAACAAAGGAAACCCAAGAACAATGAAATTCTTCATCGACACCGCCGAGGTCGCCGACATCAAGGCCCTGGCCGAAACCGGTCTGGTTGACGGCGTCACCACCAACCCGTCGCTGATCGCCAAGTCGGGCCGCAATATCCTGGACGTCATCTGCGAGATTTGCGACATCATCCCCGGCCCGGTCTCGGCCGAGGTCGCCGCCACCGATTTCGAGACCATGCTGGCCGAAGGCCGCAAGCTGCGGGCCTTGCGCAAGAACGTCGCCGTCAAGGTGCCGCTGACCGTCGACGGCCTGAAGACCTGCAAGGTGTTGGCCGACGAGGGCACCAAGGTCAACGTCACGCTTTGCTTCTCGGCCAACCAGGCCATCCTGGCCGCCAAGGCCGGCGCCGCCTTCATCTCGCCCTTCGTCGGCCGCTTGGACGACGTGGGCCAGGACGGCATGCAGCTGATTTCCGACATCGTCGAGATTTACAGCCAGTACCCCGCCTTCACCACCGAAGTGCTGGTGGCCAGCGTGCGCAACCCGCTGCACGTCACCGATGCCGCCCGCCTGGGCGCCGACGTGGTGACCATGCCGCCGTCGATCCTGAAGCAGATGTACGGCCACCCCCTGACCGACAAGGGGCTGGACGCCTTCTGCAAGGACTGGGCGAAAACCGGCCAAAGCATCCTGTAACACCACCCAAACCGTCATTGCCAGGCTTGCCCCGGCATTCCATGCAGCGGAAAGCCGCCAGCCTATGGACCCCCGGATCAAGTCCGGGGGTGACGGTCAGAGAGCGAAGATCAATTCATCTTGGGCTGGGCCAACACGGTCCGGCCCAAGCCGTTTCCGGGGCCGGCCAGATGGGTGGCGGGAAAGGCGACGACACGGGAATCGGGCAGCGCCGCCACCACTTGGGCGAAAGCCTGCGAATCGGCGCCTTCCTCGAATTCCGGCACCACCACCAGGTCACCGGCCACCATGCAGTCGGAATAGCACCCGGTCTGCCGGCTGGGACAGGGCAGATCCAGCACCGTCAGACTACGCCCCACCCGGTCCGACGTCACCCGCAAGCGGTCACGGTTGGCCGACAGCGCCGCATAGGCCGGATGGGACGGCCCATGCCCACGAGGCACCGCCACCACGCCAGGAGCCAGATAACGGGCCGGAACCCGGCCGATGCCGGGATCATCCAGCCAGATGGCCTGGACGATGCCCAATTTCTCGCGCATCAGCCGCTCGGCCTCGTCGCGGCCGCCGGCCAAACCGTCGGCCAAGCGGGCGGCGACCAGGGCAGTGCCTTCGCCGTCGCTTTCGATCAAGTCGCCACGCCAGCCGGCGGGCAGTTCCACCACCTCGACGCCGGCCGCCCGGGCCAGGTCAAGCCCCCCAGGGCAATCGACGGCGATGCCGGCCAGCACCCGGCCGGACAATCCAGCCAGCCATACCGGCTGCTGCCCCAGCAGCGCCTGGGCCGAAGTGGTGGGCAAGGTCATCACCCCGGCCGGCATCTGCAACGAGCATTGCACCAGGTCGGCGGCGGCGGTCACCATGGTCACCGGGGCATGGGCCGACAACAGCTGCGCCAGGGCGACGCTGTCGTCGCGGGCGATCTGGTCATGGTCGCGCGAGCCGGTGGTCTGCGGCCAGGCCAACCAGAAGCGGTCGGTCTTGCTCCACGAGGCGGTGGCCCGCAGGGAATGCTCGAAATGGCTCATGCCTGCTCTCCTTATCGGTTTCAGGAACACGATGCACCAAGGATACTGGGCACACAGGTTATTGCCATATGTGGTCATCAATCCACGAATGACAACCAAACCAAAAGGATGTCACGCATGTGTCACAGGCAAATGACCATATCGACTTCGCATGTGCGAAATGGAAAAACCAACTCACATGAATATTATTTAATTTTATTGATGCGCGGTCAGTCCAGAGACGCCAGGAAAATGACTTTCCACTGATTTAGCGCCCGGTATATTTTATTAATACTTTCGTCTTGGCGGCGACAGCGCCACCCCGCCCTGGAAAAACCATAGGCTTGACAGTGATCCAAATGCAACAATTTTAGCGATGCGCCGGACATCCCCATCGGCAAGAAAAAACCCCCGAACCGCGAACGGCCGAGGGTTTTCCTGACTTTTGGGAATGACGACAGGGCGGGATCAGACGTTGCCCTGGCGGTCCTTCTTCAACTGGTCGGCGATCAGGAAGGCCAGTTCCAGAACCTGGTTGGCGTTCAGGCGCGGATCGCAATGGGTGTGGTAACGATCGCCCAGGGCGGCTTCGGTCACCGCCTTGCTGCCGCCGACGCATTCGGTGACGTCCTGGCCGGTCATCTCGAAATGCACGCCGCCGGCATGGGTGCCCTCGGCCTTGTGCACGGCGAAGAAGGCGCGGACTTCCGCCAGGATGCGGTCGAACTCGCGGGTCTTGTAGCCGGTGGACGCCTTGACGGTGTTGGCGTGCATGGGGTCGCACGACCACACCACCGAACGGCCCTCGCGGGTCACGTGACGGACCAGGGCCGGCAGCTTCTCCTCGATCTTCTCGGCACCCATGCGGGTGATGACGGTGATGCGGCCCGGCTCGTTGTCCGGGTTCAAGGCGTCGATCAGCTTCAGCAGGTCGTCGCCCGACATGCCGGGGCCGGCCTTGAAGCCGATGGGGTTCTTCACGCCGCGCAGGAACTCCACGTGGCCGGCGTCCAACTGGCGGGTGCGTTCGCCGATCCACAGCATGTGGGCGGAACAGTCGTACCAGTCGCCGGTGGTGGAATCGACACGGGTCAGCGCCTGTTCATAGGGCAGCAGCAGGGCTTCGTGCGAGGTGAAGAACTCGGTCTCGCGGATTTGCGGCGTGGTCTCGCTGGTCATGCCGCAGGCTTCCATGAAAGCCAGGGTTTCCGACAGGCGGGTGGCCATTTCGGTGTACAGCTTGCCCTGCAACGAGCCTTCGACGCAGCCCAAGGTCCACTGGTGCACCTTGTGCAGGTCGGCATAGCCACCCTGGGCGAAGGCCCTGAGCAGGTTCAAGGTGGCGGCGGCCTGGTTGTAGGCGCGGATCATGCGGTCGGGATCGGGAACGCGCGCTTCCTCGGTGAACTCGATGCCGTTGATGATGTCGCCGCGATAGCTGGGCAGGGTCACGCCGTCGATGGTTTCGGTGTCGGCGGAACGCGGCTTGGCGAACTGGCCGGCCATGCGGCCGACCTTGACCACCGGCATGGCGGCGCCATAGGTCAGCACCACCGCCATCTGCAACATGACACGGAAGGTGTCGCGGATGTTGTTGGCGCGGAACTCGGCGAAGCTTTCGGCGCAGTCGCCGCCCTGCAACAGGAAAGCCTTGCCTTCCGCCACCTTGGCCAGCGACGACTTCAGACGGCGGGCTTCGCCGGCGAAAACCAGCGGCGGGAAGGTGGACAAGGCTTCTTCCGCCTGGGCCAGCTTGGCCTGGTCCGGATAGGTGGGGACCTGATGCAAGGTCTTGTTGCGCCAGGATTCCGGGGTCCACAAATCAGCCATCAAACTATCCTCGACACCACGAACGACGAATCTTCCCGCAAGCGCGGAAAGGGGGAGCGAACTCTATACGACCTTGGGCGAAGGATTTCCAGCGTGACGGCGGCAATAACAGGGGCAATAATTCCGTTTTCAGCAATCGGATGGCTCGATATGTCCGACGACCAAGATCGCCACACCCATTGGCAGAACGTGTGGGCGACCAAGGACCACGACAATGTCAGCTGGTTCCAGGACGCCCCTGCCCTGTCCCTGCGCTTGATCCAAAAGGCCGGCTTGCGTCGCGACGCCGCCATCGTCGATGTCGGCGGCGGCCGTTCGTCCCTGGCCGGAAGACTGGTCGAACAAGGCTTTTCCAACGTCGCCGTTCTGGACATCGCCGAGGAAGCCCTGGCCCGCGCCCATCACGACCTGGGCAGCTTGGGCGACGACGTCACCTGGATCGCCGCCGACGTGTTGCGCTGGCGCCCGGCTCCGGGCTTGTACGATCTTTGGCACGACCGGGCGGTGTGCCATTTCTTCACCCGCGCACCGGACCAGGCGGCCTATGCCGAAACCCTGCGCCACGCCCTGGCGCCTGGCGGCATGGCCATCGTCGCCACCTTCGCCCCCGACGGGCCGGAACGCTGTTCCGGCCTGATGGTGGCCCGCCACGACGGCGCCAGCCTGTCGGCCATGTTGGGCGCGGACTTCGTCCTGGAGGACGAGATCGCCGACACCCACGTGACGCCAAGCGGCGCCGAGCAGCGTTTCCGCTGGTGCGTGTTCCGCAGGCTATAGCTCGCCGTCGGCGGCCTGGATCTGGGTTTGGCGCAGAACGTCGAGAAAACTGGCGTCCTCGGCGGCCGCTGGGCCATTCCACGAATCGAAGGCCACCAGATCGGTGATGGGCAGGCGCTGACGCCAGCCCTTGTCCTGCAATTCCGGTTGGGCCAGGAAATGGCTGACCTTGCCCACGCACAAATAGGCCACCGGCACCACCGACTTGGGCAGCCCCAGGATGTCGCGCAGGGCTTCGGGGTCCATGATGCTGACCCAGCCGACGCCCAAGCCCTCGGCGCGGGCCGCCAGCCACAGGTTTTCCACGGCGCAGACGGTGGAATAAAGGTCCATCTCGGGCATGTGGGTGCGCCCCAACACCACCGGACCAGCGCGGTCGCGGTCGCAGGTGACGCACAGATTGATGGGCGCCTCCAAGATGCCTTCCAGCTTCAACGACCGGTACTTCTGACCACGTTCGCCTTCGAACATCAGTGCGGCTTCGACGTTGGCGCGGTCGAACGCCGCCTTGATACGGGCCCGCTGCTGGGGCGAGCGCACCAGGATGAAGCTCCACGGCTGCATGAAGCCCACCGACGGCGCATGATGGGCGGCCAGCAGGATGCGGGCCAGCACCGCGTCGTCCACCGGATCGGCGAGGAATTGTCCGCGCACGTCGCGCCGTCCCAGGATGGCACGGTACAATCCCCGGCGATCTTCGTCGCTAAGGGCGATTTCGGGCTGGCGGGCGGCGGCACTCTCGGTCATTTTGCGTCCTTCCTGACGGCGCTTTTGCCGGCACAATAAACACAAGCGGACCGCGATGACCATTCCCCAGCGTGATTCCGACCTTTGGGTCTTCGGCTACGGGTCGTTGATGTGGCGTCCCGGCTTCGACTTCGTCGAAGCCCGCCCGGCCCTGCTGAAGGGCTGGAACCGCTCGTTCTGCCTGTATTCCTTGCATTATCGCGGCACGCCGGACCATCCCGGCCTGGTGCTGGGGCTGGACCGCGGGGGCTCGTGCCGCGGCGTCGCCTTCCGCGTCGCCGCCGCCAAGGCCGCCATCACCGTGGAATATCTGAACGAACGGGAACTGGTCGGATATGCCTACCAGGCCAAGACCCTGAAAGTGACCCTGGACGACGGCAGCAAGGTGCCCGCCTATTGCTTCGTCGCCGATCGCCGCCATCGCCATTACGCCGGCAACCTGGAACTGGAACACGCCGCTTCCATCATCATGGACGCCCAAGGCTGCGCCGGACTGAACCGCGACTATCTGATCAACACCGTCCGCCGCCTGGAAGCCGACGGCTTCTTGGACAAAAGCCTGCACCTGCTGCTGAAAGAAGTTGAACGTCAGACCGGGTTGATCGACCAAGGGGCGGGAATCTAATCATCTTTTAGTATGGAGGCTTGTGCGGATCACAGAAAGTGACTTGCCAAGTACCGGTAACAATTCCCACTCTTCCTGGACAAGGGAGTGGGAACGAACATGCGGATACTGCGCCTGATCGCCGTTTTCGCCTGCGTCTGGCTGTCGACGCATTCGGCAATCGCGCAGCCCTTGTCCCTGCCCGACGACGTCCGCCAGTTCCTGGCCGATCACCCCACCATCCGGGTGCGGACCCTGAGCGCCTTCCCCCCCTTCCTGTTCGACCAGGACGGAACCAAGCAAGGCATCAGCATCGACTACATCACCTTGGCGGCCCGCAAGCTGGGGCTGACCATCGTGCCGTCCGAACCGATGTCCTTCGCCGACGTGCTGCGCCGGCTTCCCCAGGGCGACGGCATCGACGTCCAGCCGACCATGCGGGCCACCCCGGATCGCCATGGCGGCATCTTGTTCTCGAAGCCCTACAGCACGTTTCCGCTGATCATCGTCACCCGTTCCGACGCCCCCTTCATCGGCGGCCTGGACGACCTGTCCGAGCGCCGGGTGGTGGCCGAGACCGCCTATTGGTACACCGAGGAAATCCGCAAGTTCCATCCCGCCATCAAGCTGCGGACGGTGCCGTCCAGCGGCGACGCACTGCGCTTGGTGTCGCAAGGCGACAGCGACGCCTATGTGGGGGTGTTGCCGGTGGCCACCTGGCACATGGAGCACCAGGGCTACACCAACCTGAAGATCGCCGCCCCCGCCGACCTGACATCGGCCGAGTTCTCGTTCGCCGTGCGGGGCGACTGGCCACTGCTGGCCCGGGCCCTGGACCTGGCGCTGGACTCGATCACCGCCGAGGAACATCGCCAGATCCGCCAACACTGGCTGAACATCCCGGCGCAGATTGGCCTGGACCCGATGACGGTGACCCTATGGGGGCTGGCCGGCGTCCTGGTGGCGTTGCTGATCATGGGCGGCTTCGCCCTGGCCAACCGGCGGCTGATCCGGGAAATCCACCTGCGCCGCCAGGCCGAGGCGCAGTTGCGCACCTCGGAAGAAACATCGCGGCAATTGTTGGACGCCTCCACCGACGCCTGCATGCTGTTCGACGTCGACGGCACCATGCGCGGCTGCAACCAGGTGTTCGCCGGCCGCTTCGGCATCGACCCGCAGACTGTTCCGGGCACCAGCTTGTGGGATTACTTCCCCCCCGACGTCACCGCCCAGCGCCGGCTGGCGGTGGCCCAGGTGGTGAACAGCGGCGTGCCGCAAACCACCATCGACGCCCGCGGCGACCGCCATCTGTCCAATTCCATCTATCCGTTGAAGGATGCGGGCGGCGTGGTGCGCCGGGTCGCCGTCTATTCCCGCGACATCACCGAACGGGTGCTGGCCGAACAAAAGATCAGGGATTACGTGGCCGAGATCGAACGGTCCAACGAAGACCTGGAACAATTCGCCTATGTGGCCAGCCACGATTTGCGTGAACCCCTGCGGCAGATCGCCAGCTTCGTGTCGCTGCTGGAACGCCGCTATGGCCATCAGTTGGACGAGGACGCCGGCCAGTTCATCGCCTATGCCCGCGAAGGCGTCCACCGCATGGACCAGTTGATCCTGGACTTGCTGGATTATTCGCGGATTGGACGCGACACCGCCCTGGCCCCCGTCGATTCGCGAAAGCCCCTGAAGACGGCCATCGACAACCTGAAGGCCAGCCTGGCGGAAAGCGGCGGCGGCGTCCATTGCCAAGACCCCTTGCCCACGGTGCTGGCCTCGGAACCGCAATTGCTGCGCCTGTTCCAGAATCTGGTCGGCAACGGCCTGAAGTACCGCCGCGAAGGAATCGCCCCCCGGATCGAGATCAGCGCCAGCACGGATGCGTCAACCGGCATGGCCACCTTCACCGTCTCGGACAACGGCATTGGCATCGAAGCCGAATATTACGACCGCATCTTCGGCATCTTCCAACGCCTGCACGGCCGCACCCAATATCCCGGCACCGGCATCGGCCTGGCCATCTGCAAGAAGGTGGTGGAACGCCATGGCGGCAGGATGTGGCTGGATTCGGTTCCCGGCCAGGGCAGCAATTTCCACTTCACCTTGAAGCTGGCGTCACACTAGGGCCCAGGGTGAAATGGAAACGGCTGCCGATTTCGCCGGGTTCCACCCAGATGCGGCCACCATGGTCCTCGACCACCTTGCGGCAAAGCGCCAAGCCGATTCCCGAGCCCCCTTCCACCCCCGGGGGCTGGAAGCGGCGGAAGGGCTCGAAGATGGCCTTGCGATATTCCTCGGGCACGCCGATGCCGTTGTCGCTGACGATCAGTTCCCATCCCCCGTCCGGACGCCGCGAGGCCGCCACCACCACGTGGGGGGCGCGGTCGGGGTGGCGATAGCGGATGGCGTTGCTGATCAGGTTCTGGAACAAGGCAGCCATCTGGTCGGGATTGACCCGCAACACCGGCAGCGGGTCGACGTCGACCTGGGCGCCGGTGGCAGCGATGGCCGCCGACAGGTCGCCGACCACCCGCCCCACCAAGGCTTCCAGGTCGGTGGGCTCGCGCTCGTCGCTGTGCTGGGCCGAGCGGGAATAGGCCAGCAAACCCTGGATGTTGGAGCGCATGCGGTCAGCGCCGCCGATGGCGTAGTCGACATATTCCAGGGCTTCCTGGTCCAGGTTGTCGCCCGCCCGGCGTTTCAGCAATTGCAGGAACAAGCCGATGGTGCGCAAGGGTTCCTGCAAGTCATGGCTGGCCACATAGGCGAAGCGTTCCAAATCCGCGTTGGTCTGTTCCAACTGCGCGGTCCGCGCCAGCAATTCGCCTTCGACACGGGCGCGGCGTTCGATCAATTGGTTGGCGGCGTCGGCGAATTGCAGGTGCTCGGCGAAGCGCAACGGCGTGGTGTCGACGTGCTCGGGCGAGGTGGCGGCGACCCGCAGGGCTTGGCTGAGCGCCAACCCGTCTGCGGCGGCCGATCGCGAGGTCGCCCGCATGATCAACAAACCGGCCAACCCCACCAGC
>JAIWOG010000154.1 GCA_020217035.1 Magnetospirillum sp.
ATGGCGGCTAAGGCGGCAACGGCCCCCTTGACCCGCATGCCTTTCAACAGGCGCTGGCGCTGGATTTCGATCTCTTCTTCCACGCGGTCGTCATGCAGGCCGGCGCCGACGATCCAGTTCCATTCGGGGATTCCCGCCACATAGCTGGTCTTGCGGGTCACCCGCCCCTGGCCGTCGACCATGTCGTAGGCGACGAAACCGCCCCCCGCTTGGGCGGCCTTGATCAATTCCTCGGTTCCGGCCCGCAGTACCGGGTCGTCGCCGGTCAGCGGATTGCGCCCCTTCAAGGTCCCGATCAAGGACAGGCCGTCCATCTGGCTGACGAAGACATAGCCGTCCCGGTCGAAGGTCAGATGGGACAGGCGCTCCAGCACCTCGGCCTTGATATCGTTCTCCATGTCGGCGACATATTCGCCGGTGCCGATGACCCAGCCCATGGGCATGACCGGGCGGACATAGGCGAATTTCAGGTGGTCGCCGGGCTTGTCTGGCTGCACCCAATAATAACGGTACAGGCCGCCGCCCTTGTCGCGGACCAGTTCCAGCATGTCGCGGACCACGTATTCTCCGCGTGCGCCGCGCTGCCCCAGCATGTCGGTGCCTTCCAGGTCGGGGCGCAGGGGGAACAGCTTTTCCACCCCGGTCAGGTCGAAGGCGAAGTAATAGCCCCGGTTGTTGTTGAAACGAATGGGGCGCAAGGCTTCCCGCACCATCGCCTCGATTTCGGCCATGGAATGCCTGCCGCCATAGGTCTTGAGCAGGTTGGAGGCCAGCGACTCGGCCTCGTCGACACGTTGGCGCAAGCCGGCTTCCACCCGTTCTTCGACGCGGCGGCGTTCATAGGCGATGGTTTGCAGCGCGTCGTCCACCACCCGCTTCAACAACACTTGGCTGGCGTTGCGGTGGCTTCGCCGCAATTCCTCGCTGCGCTGGTTGAAGTCGTAAAGTTCGGCCCCGGCCCAGACGACGCACAGGAACAGCAAACCGCACCCGGCGACCAAGGCCAGACGCAGGGTCAAGTGGTCGATCAGACTGGGCCGTGTCTTGCGCAAAACCCCTACCGGATCAGTTTCCTAAGCACGTTACCCTGTTTTGGCCGCGCCTCCCTCCTATACTTCTGGATGAGAAACGAGACCATCATTGTGGCGAAGCCTCTGCCTCTGGCACAGTGCCGGCCATGATCGCCACCCCCCGCCAAGCGCGTGCCGCGCTGTCATTTTCGTGCATCGGCCACCTCTACGCCCATGTGTTCGAGCCCATTTTCTACATCGTCGCCCTGGTGCTGCCCGGCGAGTTGGGACTGCCCTATGAAGACGTGCTGACCCTGATCGTCGCCGCCAAGCTGCTTTATGGCATCCTGGCCCCCGGGGCCGGCTGGCTGGGCGACCGCTGGTCGACCACCGGCATGATGGTTTTGTTCTTCCTGGGGCTGGGGGCCTCGGCGATCGCTGTCGGGCTGGCCACCACTCCGTTGGCCCTGGCCGTGGCCTTGGCCGCCACCGGAATGTTCGGCTCCATCTACCATCCGGTGGGCATTTCCTGGTTGCTGCGCAACGCCATCGACAAGGGCAAGGCCATCGGGGTCAACGGCGTGTTCGGCGGAATCGGGCCGGCGGTGGCCGGCCTGGTGGCTGGCGCCGCCATCGAGACCCTGGGGTGGCGGGCCGCCTTCATCCTGCCCGGCGTGATGGTGATGCTGACCGGCTTGGCCTTCCTGTGGGCGGTCCGGCGCGGCCATGTGGTCGAGACCAAGGCCGACCGCGCCCCGCCGCCGCCGCCCAGCCGGGACGACACTTGGCGGGCCGGACTGGTGCTGTCGGTGACCATGCTGGGGGCCGGGTTGATCTATCAGGCCACCCAACCCGCCTTGCCCAAAATGTTTTCCGAACGCTTGGGCGACGGCATGGGGGTGGGCGCGGCGGCCATGGCGGTCACCTTGGTTTACCTGGTGGCCGGCTTGACCCAGATCGTCGCCGGCCATTTGGCCGACCGTTACCCGGCCAAGACCGTCTATGTGCTGGCCGCCCTGGGCCAGGCGCCGCTGTTGCTGCTGATGGCCTGGGCTTCCGGCCTGCCCCTGGTGGCCTTGGCCCTGCTGGCGGTGGCGTCCAACATGGCGGCCATTCCCGCCGAGAACCTGTTGTTGAACCGCTACACCCCGGCACGCTGGCGCGGCACCGCCTTGGGGATGAAATTCGTCCTGTCCTTCGGGGTGTCGGGGCTGGCGGTGCCCTTGGTGTCGGCCATCCGCAGCTGGACCGGCGGCTTCGAGACCTTGTTCGTGTTGCTTTCGGGCTCGGCCCTGGTGGTGGGCGCCGCCGCCACCTTGCTACCGTCGCAAACGCCGAAAGAAACGGCCGCCAATCCAGCGGGACAGGCGGCCGAAGTGGTGGCACAACCGTAAAGAACGCACGCGAAAACTAAATGGTCCGGGCCTTGGGGATCAGCTTGGCCTCGGCGGTCTTGACCAATCCCTTCAGCTTGGAGAGCGCCGCCGCCTCGATCTGGCGAACACGCTCGCGGCTGATGTTGTAGCGTTGGGCCAGGTCTTCCAGGCGCAGCGGGTTCTCGCGAAGCGTGCGCTGGGACACGATGTCCTTTTCCCGCTCGCTCAGGCCGTCCCAAGCGCGGCGCAGCAATTCGCGTCGATACATCAGCTCCTGACGGTCGCCCAGACGTTCTTCCACGCTGGGGGCATCGTCGGGCAGCAACTCGCCGTATGTGACGCCGTTCTCGCCCACCGGGGCGTCCAGCGACCGCGGAGATTGGGTCAGCAACCGTTCCATCTCGGCGACGCGATGGTCACGAACCCCCAGTTCCTCGGCCACCTGGGCGGTCTCGGCCTCGGACAGGGCGTTGCCGGACGGGCCGGTCAGCCGCGACTTCAGGCCGCGCAGCTTGAAGAACAGCTTCTTGCGTTCCGCCGACAGGCCGAAATTCACCGGGGTCGAGAATTTCAGCACATATTCGAACATGGCGGCGCGAACCCACCACTGGGCGTAGGTGGAAAAGCGTAGCCCGCGTTCCGGCTCGAAGCTTTCCAAGGCGCGAACCAGGCCCAAATTGCCCTCGGCCACCAGATCGGCGCTGGACAGGCCATAGCCCTTGAACTGGCCGGCGGTCTTGACCACCAGGCGCAAATGGGCGGTCAGCAGGCGGGCGCGGGCCTTCTCGTCACCGTCGTGCTTCCAGCGGCGGATCAGTTCGGCTTCGTCTTCCCCCGACAGCAAGGCGGTCTCGCGCATGGCCTTGTAATAGGCGCTGGCGGTATCCGAAGTGGGGCGAAGGATGGACATCGTCGTCTCCGTGGGTGTTGTCCTTGGAGACACTATGCCGCCTTGCCATTGATAAGGCTAATTGATATATTTTTTGTGTTTGATAGTTTGTTTTTATCAGAGGTTCCATGCTGTCGCTTCGTCAACTGCAATGCCTGGTGGCCGTCGCCGAGACCCTGCACTTCCGCCGCGCCGCCGAGCGCCTGAACCTGTCGCAGCCGGCGCTTTCGGCGCAGATCAGCCAGATGGAAGACCATCTGGGGGTGATGCTGGTGGAACGCACCCGGCGCAAGGTGCTGATGACCCCCATCGGCCGCGACACCGCCGCCCGCGCCAAGGCGATTCTGCGCGACCTGGGCGAGTTGGAGGAATTCGCCCGCCAGTCGCAGGCGCCATTGTCGGGGACCTTGCGGGTGGGTGTGCTGCGCACCCTGGGGCCTTATCTTCTGCCCCACATCCTGCCCGATTTGCGCCGCCGTTTTCCCGACCTGAAACTGTACCTGCGCGAGGAACCGCGTGAACGGCTGCTGGCGGAACTGGCGCAAGGCGATTTGGACATCCTGCTGATTTCCGCCGCCCCCGCCGACGACGACCACATCAGCGTGGTGCCGCTGTTCCACGAACCGCTGTGGCTGGCCCTGCCTCTGGGGCACGGCTTGGCCCGCCGCGACGAATTGGTCGATTCCGACTTGGCCGGCGAGGCCCTGATCATGCTGGAAGTGGGCGACGGCATGCGCGATCCGGCACTGGCGCTGTGCCGGCGCACCGGCGCCCGCGAGCACCAGGACTTTCGTGCCACGTCCTTGGACTCGCTGCGCCAGATGGTCGCCACCGGCCTGGGCACCACCTTGCTGCCGGCGCTTTACGTGCAAGCCGAGGCACTGGCCGACGACCAGATCGCGGTGCGGTCGTTTTCGAACGATCCGCCGACCCGCCCCATCGACATGGTGTGGCGGCGCACTACCGCGCGATCCGACGAATACCGGCTGTTCGTCCAGATCCTGCGCCAGAACCTGCCCGGTTGCGTACTGCCGCGCTAGTGGTCCGATCCTGATAGAAGGTTCACGCGCATGAACCTTCTGTCAGGTGAATCGGCCCACAAAATCAAAGAATTGTGACGTTACAGCAGATTGCGGTCGAACAGGCTGACCAGGTCCTCGGCCGAAACCGGGCGGCTGACCAGATAGCCCTGGATCTCGTCGCAACCGCGCTGGCGCAGGAAATCGGCCTGTTCCTGGGTTTCAACCCCTTCGGCCACGGCGCGTAGCTTCAGGTTGTGGGCCAGGTTGATGATGGTCGAGACGATGGCGGCGCCGTCGCCGTCCTCGGTGATGTCGTTGACGAAGGACCGGTCGATCTTGAGCGCGTCGATGGGCATGCGCTTCAAATAGGACAAGGACGAATAACCGGTGCCGAAATCATCGATGGAAATGTGGATGCCCATGGCCCGCAATTCGTTCAGCACCAGGGTGTTTTCCTCGACCCGCTGCATCAACACCGATTCGGTGATTTCCAGTTCCAGGAATTGCGGTGGCAGCCCGGTTTCCTGCAGCGCCTGCTTGACCAGTTCGGCCAAGTCGCCTTCACGGAACTGAAGGGTCGAGACGTTGACGGCCATGCGCACCCTGGGCAGTCCCAGGTCGAACCACGACTGGCTTTGCCGGCACGCCGACTTCAGCACCCAGGCGCCGATTTCGGAAATCAGCCCCATGTTTTCGGCCAGCGGAATGAACTCGGCCGGCGACACCAGCCCCATTTCCGGATGGCGCCAGCGCACCAGGGCCTCGACACCCGACATGCGGCCCGATACCAGGTCGATCTTGCCTTGGTAGACCAAGGTGAACTCGTCCCGCGTCAGGGCGTGCCGCAACGACGATTCCATGGCCAGGCGCTCGAACGACTTGGCGTTCATGGCCGGGGTATACAGCTGATACGAGTTGCGGCCCAAATCCTTGGCCCGGTACATGGCGGTGTCGGCGTTCTTGATCAGCGTCTCGTCGGTCAGGCCGTCCTCGGGATAGACGGCGATGCCCACCGAGGTGGTGACGTAAAGCTCGTGCTCGTCCACCGACAGCGGCTGTTTGACCCGGCTGATCACCCGGTCGGCCAGCTTGGCGGCGTCTTCCACATGCTCCAGTTCCGGCAGCAGGATGACGAATTCGTCGCCGCCCAGCCGCGCCACCGTGTCGCCTTCGCGCACGCAGACCTGCAGGCGGTTGGCCACCTCGCACAACACCTGGTCGCCGATGCCGTGTCCCAAGGAATCGTTGATGCGTTTGAACAGGTCCAGGTCCAGGAACATGATGGCCATCTGTGCCCCATGTCGATGAGCATGGGCGATGGCCACTTGCAGGCGGTCGGTGAACAGCCGGCGGTTGGGCAACCCGGTCAACACGTCGAAATAGGCCAGGTTCTTGATGCGCTCTTCGGTCTTCTTGCGCTCGGAAATGTCGGAGAACACCGCGGCGTACTGGGTGATGGCCCCCTCGTCGTCGCGGATGACGTTGATGGTCAGCCATTCGGGATAGACCTCGCCGGTCTTGCGCCGGTTCCAGATTTCGCCCTGCCAGATGCCTTGGACGTGCAGCGACGTCCACATGCGGTCATAGAAGCTTTTGTCGTGCAGTCCCGATTGCAGCATGGACGGATTGTGCCCGACCACTTCGTCGAAGGAATAGCCGGTCAACTGGCTGAAGGCCGGGTTGACGAACTCGATCAGTCCCGACGGGTTGCAGATCATGATGCCGTCCAACGACGCCTCGATGACCTTGCGGGCGATGTGCAGATCCTTGCGCGACCGCAACAGCGCCTCGTCGCGTTCGCGCAACGCCTCGTCCAGACGCTGGACGTATTCGTATTGCAGCGACGACAAGATGTCGGAAAACGACAGCAGGCCCTTCAACTCGCCAGAATCGGACACCACCGCCAGATGACGGATGCGGCGTTCTTCCAGGGTGTTGCGGGCCGACAGCAGGCTGTCGTTCTCGTTGACGGTGATCAGCGGCCGGCTGGCGATCGCCCCCACATTGTCGGGCATCTCGCCGCCGGCGGCGATGATGCGCAAAAGATCTCGTTCGGTGATGATGCCCGGCGCCTCGCCATGGTCGCCCACCACCACGGCGGCATCAGCCCGCAAAGCGCCCATCATCTCGACCGCGGTGGACAACGTGGCGCCCGGCGTGATCTTGACCATGGGCTGCTTGACCGACGACCCGACGTTGCGCAGCACCAGGAAATGTTCGACACCGTGGCGAAGGATGACGTCGCTTTGGCTGACCACGCCCATCGGCTTGCCCGAATCGTCGACGACGACGAAGTGGCGCACCCCTTCCAGTTGGAAACGAAGCCCCGCGTCGCCCAGGTTGGTCTTGCCGTGGATAGTCTTGATGGGCGTGCTCATCACCGAGGCGATGGGGCGGCCAAAGCTTTCGGGATCGGAGAAATCGACGGACAGGGTGTCGCGTTCGGTCCAGATGCCGATGGGCTTGCCGTCCTCGACGACGATGATCGAGGAACAGCGGGCCTGCGACATGGCCTTGGCGGCCTCGTAAATGGTGGTTCCTGGCGCACAGCTCAGGATTTCCCGCTTGGTGATGCGGTCAATGGTGTTTTCCGAACCCAATCCCATGTCCACCCGTTACCGAACCTGTGCCTAGCATCACCGCCTTTTCAAGGACTTGCAATATGCACTTTTGTTTTGTCCTAGTGCACTGATTCATTCAGATGGTAACCGACCATCTGAATGAATCAGTGCACAATTCGTTGATTTTGTGGGCCGATTCACCAGATATGTGGTTCATGCCCATGAACCATTTATCTGGATCGGACCACTAGCCCGAGCGCTTTCCCGCCGTGAAGGGATGGCCGAGTCCGTCCGGCTGGGGTAAGCTGCCCCCAGCATCAACGCCTTCACAGGCAAAGGGACGCCATGACCGAGACCACCGCCGGCCGCGCCGCCTATCACGACCTGACCGACGAACTTCGCCGCGAGTTCCTGGACGAAGCCGCCGAAACCGTGCGCGAGTTGGACGTTTTATTGGACAATGGCCGCCACGGCCGCGCCAGCGAACAGGACGTGGTCGACGCCTTCCGCCGCGCGGCCCTGCACCTGCGCGGCCAGGCCGGCAATTTCGGCCTGCGGGCATTGGCCACCGTGGCGCGGCGTGTGGACGACTACCTGGCCCACGCCCCCAAGGTGCTGCCGCCGCGCGTCTGGGACGATTTGCAGGTCTATGTGGACCGTCTGGAAGAACTGGCGGAAAAGACCGAGGACATCGACCAGGCCACCGCCTCGCTGGTGCGGTCCCTGCCCCGCAAGCTGGGCTTCGACCTGGCCGACATCACCGTGCGCGAGGTCGAGGTCATGCTGGTCATGCCGCCGGGGGCCCAGACCCATTACGTCGAACGCGAATTGCAGCAATGCGGCTACCGCACCCTGGTGGTGTCCGACACCATCGACGCCTTCGCCCTGGCGGTGCACAGCAAGCCCGATCTGATCATCGTCTCGGCCTTGATGGCCCATCTGGACGGCATCGACCTGGCCATCGCCCTGGTGTCCATGCCCAGCACCCGCAACATCCCCATCGCCGTCATCACATCGCTGAACAGCGGCGACGAGCGGCTGGCCCTGCTGCCGCGCAAGGTCCCGGTGCTGCACAAGGGCCCCAGCTTCGGCGACGATTTGTTCAAGGCGTTGGACGATCTGTTCTTGATTTAACGGTCTTTACGGCCGTTCGCCCAGCTTTGCGATGGCGGCGTCCCACTCACGACGCATGACCTTGGCGCCGCGGGTGTTGTGGTTGCGCAGGTGCTCGCGGGTCCGGCGGTCGTAATAGCCGTTGACGGCGACCATGCGGGCGGCGCGATCCCAGGCGACGCGCTGGCATTCCAACTTCACCCGGCAGCGTTCGCCGCAGGTTTCGGCAGCGTCGGCGATCGCGGCGCCGCAGATCTTGCAGGTCGCGGTCACGTCAGCGCTGCTTGCGGCTGGTCAACCACGTGGCCAGACCGATGATCACCGCCACCGCCACCACGATGATGGTCCCCAAGGCGTTGACCTGCGGGCTGACCCCCAGGCGGACCGAGGAAAACACTTCGATGGGCAGCGTGGTCGAACCGGGGCCGGAGACGAACTGCGCCACCACCACGTCGTCCAGCGACAAGGTGAAGGCCAACAGCCAGGCCGCCGCCAAGGACGGCGCGATCACCGGCAGGGTGATCAGGAAGAACACCTTGGCCGGACGCGCCCCCAAATCCATGGCCGCTTCTTCCAAGGAATCGTCCATTTGCGCCAGCCGCGAACGCACCACCACGGTGGCGTAAGCCATGCCGATGGTGGTGTGGGCGATGGCGATGGTGGTGAAGCCGCGGCCGTCGGGCCAGCCGATCATTTCCTGCAAGGCGACGAACAGCAACAGCATGGCCAGACCCAGGATGACTTCCGGCATCACCAAGGGGGCGGTGATCAGGCCGTTGAACAGCAAGCGTCCGGAAAAGCGGCCGAAACGCACCAGCACCAGGGCGGCCAGGGTGCCCAACACCAAGGCGCCGGTGGCGCTGGTGGCGGCGATCTTCAAGGATAGCCAGGCGGCGTTCAGATATGCCTCGTTGTCCAGCAACTCGGCATACCATTTGGTGGAGAACCCGCCCCAAACGCTGACCTCGCGCGAGGCGTTGAAGGAATAGACCATCAACAGCGCGATGGGGGCGTAAAGGAAGGCATAGCCGAAAACCATGGCCGACAGCAGAGCGGAGGAACGGCGCATCAGCTTTCTCCCTCTTCTTCTTCCATGCGGGTCTGGATGCGCTGGAAAAGCGCGATGGGGATGACCAAAGCCACCAGCATGGCCACCGCCAGCGCCGCCGCCGACGGCCAGTCCCGCGTCTGGGCGAAGACGTCCCACAGCGCCTTGCCCAGCATCTGGGTGTCGCCGCCGCCCAACAGGTTGGGGATGACGTATTCGCCCACCGCGGGGACGAAGACCAGCAGCGAGCCGGCGACGATGCCCGGCATGGACAGCGGCAGCGTCACCGACAAGAAGGCGCGGATGGGACGCGCCCCCAAATCGGCGGCGGCTTCCAGCAAGGTGGTGTCCAGCTTTTCCAAGGTCGCGTAAAGCGGCAGCACCATGAACGGCAGATAGGAATAGACGATGCCGATATAGACCGCCCAATCGGTGTTCAGGATCACCAGCGGCTCGTCGATCAGCCCCAATCCCATCAACGCGTGGTTCAGCACGCCTTCGTCGCGCAGGATGGTCATCCACGAATAGACGCGGATCAGGAACGACGTCCAGAACGGCACGATGACCAGCAGCAGCAGCGGACCGCGCGATTTTTCCGGCGCACGTGCGATGCCCAACGCCATGGGATAGCCGATCAGCAGACACAACAGGGTCGAGATGCCGGCGATGGTCAGCGACTGGACATAGGCTTCGACGTAAAGGTCGTCCTCGAACAGCAGGACATAGTTCTGCACCGTGGCGCGGATGATGGCGAAGCCTTCCTCGGCCCAGTCCAGCAGGGGCTCGTAGGGCGGAATGCCGACGCGCGATTCGGAAAAGCTGATCTTGCCGACGATCAACAACGGCGCCAGGAAGAACACCAGCAGCCACACATAAGGGACCGCCAGCACCAGCCGGCGACCCCAGTCGCGGCGCAGCCCGCCGACCCTCACGGCAACAGCACCGCGTTACCGGGATGCCAGGACAGGTGCACCCGGTCGT
>JAIWOG010000155.1 GCA_020217035.1 Magnetospirillum sp.
CCCAGGTCACCGCCGGCTCGGCGGAATGGCGCAGATTGGCGTTGGTGACCAGCACCACCAAACCGGAATCCAGACGCACGTGATAGATGGACACGTCGCCCAGATAGGCGATTTCCACCACCACGCCGGACACCGAATTGGCGGCGCCGGCCGGGGCCTCGCGCCCCATGGCGATCTTTTCCGGGCGCACCATGATGGCGGCGTTGGCGCCGATGGCCAGGTCGCCGGCCACCACCAAGGGCGCGGCGACACCTTCGGCCCGGAAGGTCACCTGGCCGTTCTCGCTGTCTTCCACCGTGCCGGTGAAAAAATTGGCGATGCCGATGAAATCGGCGACCATGCGGCTGGTTGGATATTCGTAAATCTCGTGCGGGCGCCCCACTTGCAGGATGCGCCCGGCATTCATCACCGCGATGCGGGACGACATGGTCATCGCCTCTTCCTGGTCGTGGGTGACCATGACGAAGGTGATGCCGACCTTTTCCTGGATGTTGACCAGTTCGAACTGGGTCTTCTCGCGCAGCTTCTTGTCCAAGGCGCTCAGCGGTTCGTCCAACAGCACCACCTTGGGGCGCTTGACCAGACAGCGAGCCAAAGCGACGCGCTGACGCTGGCCGCCCGACATCTGGTGCGGCTTGCGCTTGGCGAAATCGCCCATCTGCACCAGGTCCAGGGCCTCGGCCACCCTATGCGGGATCTCAGCTTTCGCCACGCCGTCCTGCTTCAGGCCGAAGGCGACGTTTTCCGCCACCGTCATGTGCGGAAACAAGGCGTAGGACTGGAACATCATGTTCACCGGCCGCTCGTAGGGCGGCACGGCGGTCATGTCGGCCCCGGCGATCAACAGGCTTCCCGAAGTCGGCGTCTCGAACCCGGCCATCATGCGCAACAAGGTGGTCTTGCCGCAGCCCGACGGCCCCAGAAGGGAGAAGAACTCTCCCTCCTGGATGTCCAGGTCGATACCGGCGACGGCTGTGGCGTCGGCGAAGCGTTTCTCCACCCCCCGGATTTGGATGGCCGGGGGGCGGGATTCACGTTCGGGGCGAAGGGCCAGGCTCACCGGACTCGCCCTTACTTCTTGGCGGCGCGGAACTTCGACCACGCCCGCGAACGGGAACGGTCGTAAGCCTTGCCGGCCGGCAGCGGCGGGGTGATCATCTTGGCGCGGACTTCGTCCGGCGGGAAGATCACCGGGTCCTTGGCCATCGCCGGGTCGACCATGGGCAGCGACGCCGGCACCGCGTTGGCGTAGCCGGTCTCGTTGGTGATCTCGGCGACGATGTCGGGGCGCAAGATGAAGTTGATGAAGGCGTGGGCCGCGTCGGCGTGCGGTGCGTCGGCGGGGATGGCCATGACGTCGATGTTCACCAGCGCCCCTTCCTTGGGGATGGTGATGCCGATGTTCTGCTTCTTCTTGGCGGCGGCGGCGCGGGTACGGGCCTGCACCAGATCGCCCACATAACCCAGCGACAGGCAGATGTCGCCGTTGGCCAGGTCGGAACGGTACTTTTCCGAATGGATGTAACGATAGTTGGGGCGCACGGCGGTCAGCGCGTCCATGGCCACCTTCAAATTGTCCTCGGTCTGCTCGTTGGGATCCTTGCCCATGAACATCTGGACGGCGGGCACAGCTTCCGAGGGGGTGTCCAGCAGGGCGACGCCACAGGACTTGAACTTGCTGACCACCGCCGGGTCGAACAGCATGGCCCAGGAATCGACGGGGGCGTCGGGCATGGCCTTCTTGATGGCGTCGATGTTGTAGCCGAAGCCGGTGGCGGCCAGCATGTAGGGAACACCGTACAAATTGCCCGGATCGGACACCGTCAGGCTTTTCATCACCGACTTGTCCAAGCCGGCGGCGTTGGGGATCTTGGTCATGTCCAGCTTCTGGAACACGCCAGCCTTGATCTGCTGGGCGAAGAACGGCGAGGCCGACGGGAACACCACGTCATAGCCCGACTTGCCGGTCATCAGCTTGTTGTCCAGGACCTCGTTGTCACCATAGGTGTCGTACTTCACCTTGATGCCGGTTTCCTTGGTGAACTTCTCCAAGGTGTCCTTGGCGATGTAGTCGGACCAGTTGTAGACGTTCAGGACCTTGTCTTCGGCTTGGGCGCCGAAAGCGGCCAGGCCAACCACCGCGAAGGCGGCGAAGCGAGACAGACGAGTGACCATCGGTATCCCCCGTGGATAGCATTGAATGGCGGATATTCAGATCAAGGGGGCAGCGAGTCAACAGCCCATGCCGCGTTGCGATGAAATCTTCGCCAACCGATGCGGCCCTGCCACTTGTTTCGCCATCGAAACACGCCAACAGATGTTGCAAACCATGGCCCGATGAACCACAGTACGGCCAGCATCCCTCATTTGGCTTTTCCAGGCTTGGCCCGGCGGATTTCATGAGCTTCTCCACCGTTCTCATCATCTCGTTGGCGGCCGGGGTCATTTTGATCATCGGCGGCGGCCTGATGATGTACATGGCGAACCTGGTCAAGTCGGCCTATGAGATCAAGGTACAGATCAATTCCGAGGTCGAGGATCGCCTGAACAAGATGGGCGACGAATTGGACAAGAAGTCCAAATGGATCAAGCGCGACCTGCTGGAAGAAATCGAGAAGATCAAATCCAACATGAACACCGAGGCCCAGACCAAGGTGGCCGAGTTGACGCAACCCTTCACCGCGCGGCTGGATGCTTTGGAAGCGGCGCTCAAGGCCGAGCGGGCCGAATGGGTCAAGGCGGTGGATTCCGACCGCGCCGCCATCACCAACCTGGACAACCGGTTGAAATCGCTGGGCAAGCCGGGACCGGCGACCCGTAAAAGCGACGACAAGGAAGCCGCCTCTGCCACCGAGCCCCCCGCTCCCGCCGAAGGCGAAGCGGCGAAACCGGCCGCCGCCCCTCCGTCTCAGCCGGCGGCGCCCACCAAGCCGGCCATGCCGCCGCAAGGGTCGGGTGCCGCCACTTGGCTGCCCGAGTTGGGCAACGGCCGCTGATCAGTCCTGATCGGGTTCGTCTTGCCCCCTGTTCTCCAGGGCGGCTTTCGGGCGCTTTGGCGGGCGGTTCTTGTCTTCGTTGGAAAAGCGGAAGCGACCGGCCAGCACGCATCCCTTCATGCCGGGATCGCAGGGACGCCCGGCGACGCGGGTGCAGGTTTCGTTGACCTCGTGCACACAGCCCCAGCCCCCCATGTCCTTTATTCCCTCGCTGCCGTCTTCGACGGCATGTTAGCAAAGCCCGTCCCCACTTTCCCAGCTTGCCGTCTTATCCCCTTGGCCGCACCATGGCGAAAACGCTCGCCCAAGGGGGAAGCATGAGTCCGACCCGTATCCTGCACCCGCAGCAATCACCGGCTGTCGCCCCCCGCGAATGGCTGGTGGCCAACGGCCTGGGCGGCTATGCCTGTGGCACGCTGAACGGTCCGCCGATCCGCCGCTATCACGGCTGGCTGATCGCCGCCCTGCCGCCGCCCATGGGGCGCACCATCATGGTCAGCCGTCTGGACCAGACCGTCCACTTGGCCGATGGCGACCGCTTCGACCTTCAGTCCTGCGACCTGGTGGAATTCCGCCTGGAAATGGGGCTGCCGGTCTGGCGTTTCCGTCGTGGCGCGGTGGACATCGAACGCCAGTTGGTGATGGAGCACGGGCGCAACGTCACCCATCTGCGCTGGCGTGTCCTGGCCGGCGACGTCACCGGCATCGAATTGCGCCCATGGATTCAGATGCGCCCGCACGGAACGCCGGTGGACGGCGCCTTGGCCCAGGGCCGCGCCGAAACGGTGGAAGACGGTTTGCGGGTCGTCGCTCCCGGCTTCCCACCGGTCAGCCTGGTCACCATCAATGGCACGGCCAGCTTGGACGAGCAGCATCTGACACAATATTACGCCAACGAGGACGAAGGCGGCGACCCGTCGCATGGGCCGCTTTATTCCCCCGGCAGCCTGACCTTGGCCACACGGACAGTGGCCGAACTGACCATCGCCACCGACATGCCGGCCGCCGGCGACCCGTGGCAGGCCGAGACCGCCCGCCGCCGGTCCCTGCTGGAATCGGCCCATCCCGCCCTTCGCCAAGGAATGGCCGCCGAGTTGGTGCTTGCCGCCGACAGCTTCGTCATCCAGCCCCGCCACCGCACCAACGACCCCACCGCGCGGTCCATCGTCGCCGGCTATCACTGGTTCGCCGATTGGGGCCGCGACACCATGATCGCCCTGGAAGGCTTGACCCTGCTGACCGGCCGCGCCGACGATGGCAAGCGCATCCTGGCCGGCTTCGCCGCCCACATGCGCGACGGGTTGATCCCCAACATGTTCCCCGATGGCGCCACCGACGGGCTTTACAACACCGCCGACGCGTCCATGTGGTTCTTCCACGCCGTCGGCCGGGTGGTGGAAGCCAGCGGCGACCTGGATTTCCTGGGCAAGATGATGCCGGTGCTGGAAACCATGCTGGCGGCACATATCGACGGCACCCGCTTCGGCATCGGCATGGACCCGGAAGACGGCCTGTTGCGCCAGGGCGAGGACGGGCTGCAACTGACCTGGATGGACGCCAAGGTCGAGGATTGGGTGGTCACGCCCAGGCGCGGCAAGGCGGTGGAAATCAACGCCCTTTGGTACAACGCGCTGTGCGGCATGGCCCAGTGGCGACGGCTTCTGGGTCAGGACGGCCAGTCCTGCCAAAGCTTGGCAGACCAGGTGCGCCGCTCGTTCAACCAGCGTTTCTGGTCGGATGGACTGGGATACCTGCGCGACGTGGTCGATGGCCCTGACGGCGACGAGGTGGCGCTGCGTCCCAACCAAGTGTTCGCCATCTCGCTGCCCCACGCGGTGCTGGATAGTCATTATTGGCCGTCAACGATGGGCAAGATTCGGGACTCGCTGCTCACTCCCTATGGCCTACGGTCGCTGGCCCCCGACCATCCCGATTACAAGCCACGCTTCGAAGGCGACCGGTGGGGCCGCGACGGCGCCTATCACCAGGGCACGGTTTGGGCCTGGCTGATCGGCCCCTTCGCCGAAGCCTGGCTGAAAACTTTTCCTGACCAGGCCGCTCGGGTAATGGCGGATTTGGACAGCTTCGCCCCGCATTTGGATCAATTCGGCCTGGGCAGCATCGCCGAGGTCTTCGACGGTGACCCGCCACACCGGCCGCGCGGCTGCGTCTCGCAGGCGTGGAGCGTGGCGGAATGGCTGCGCGCCCGTGCGCTGCTCGCCCCTTAGGTATGAGAAACAAAAGTATTGAAGCACGATCTGTGCGTTATGGGGTAAATCCCGCAACCTTGACGCGATATCATCAGGAAAGCCCCCAGAAAACATTCTCCCCCTTCTGTCGTAGACTATTCGTCCTGTGTGACGATTGACCTTTGCTTTGTCATTTGTTTAAGGTGTCAACAAGCACCAAAGGACAAAATGTCCAAGGCGACATAATAAGAACGTCACATGGGAGACGGGGATGAACGTGCATGTGGGCGAAGTGCGTCCCGAAGACGACAAGGCGGATCATTTCGCTTCGGAAGTCCTCGAAAAAATCGAAAACCTCAGCCTGGAAGTCGCCGACATCGCCGGCACCATCGACGGCTTGGCCAAGTTCGTCAAACACCAGGAAGATTTGTTCGGGCAGCTGAAATCCATCGCCCATACCATGGCCGAAGCCATCCGTCGCATCGACACCGCCGGCCGCGAGACCCGCGACGTCACCAGCGAGGCCGGGCGCCAATCCAGCCAATCGCTCAACACCATCGGCGCCGCCTTGGGCGACATCAACCGGCTGGTGGGGTCGGTACAGGGCATCGAGGAACGGCTGGAAGAACTGGAAGGCGCCTTGGGCGAGGTTTCGACCATGTCGCGCGACATCCAGAAGATCGCCCGCCAGACCAACCTGTTGGCGCTGAACGCCACCATCGAAGCGGCCCGCGCCGGCGAGGCCGGCAAGGGATTCGCCGTGGTCGCCACCGAGGTCAAGACCCTGGCCCGGCAAACCGCCGACGTCACCGACGGCATCGACCAGACGGTGGGCAAGCTGTCGGGGTCGGTGACAGACTTGATCATGTCGTCCACCGACACCCTGCGCATGGCCGATTCGGTCAATTCCGGCGTCGGCGTCATCAACGACGCGGTGGCGGTGTTCGGCCGCGCCATCGACACGGTGGAATCCCGCGTCACCGACATTTCCCAAGCGGCATCCACCTCGCTGGAACAATGCTCCGACGTCATCGGCGAGATCGACAAGTTCTTCGAAGGCATTTCCATGACCAGCGAAAGCCTGCGCCGCGCCGACGAACGCATCACCTCGCTGCTGTCCCATTCCGAGGATTTGATCGGCTACATCGCCGATTCCGGCTTCCGCACCGGCGACACCCCGTTCATCACCCTGGTGCAGCAATTGTCGGCCAAGGTGTCGCAAGCCTTCGACCAGGCGGTGGATGCCGGCCAGATCACCCTGGCCGAGTTGTTCGACGAGAACTACCAGGAAATCCCCGGTTCGAACCCGCTCCAACACACCACCAAGTTCTGTGCCCTGACCGACCGCCTGTTGCCGCCCATCCAGGAACCGGTGCTGGAATTCGACCCGCGCGTCGCCTTCTGCGCCACTGTCGACCGCAACGGCTACCTGCCCACCCACAACAACAAGTTCTCGCAGAAACCCACCACCGACCCGGTGTGGAACAACGCCAACTGCCGCAACCGCCGCATCTTCAACGACCGCACCGGCCTGCGCGCCGGCCGCAACGAGGACTCTTTCCTGTTGCAGACCTATCGCCGCGACATGGGGGGCGGCAAATACGTGATGATGAAGGACGTCTCGGCACCGGTGCGGGTCAAGGGACGGCATTGGGGCGGCGTCCGCATCGGCTACCGCATCACCAGTTGACCGTCTTTAGTTGACGAACAAAAGGCGCGTGGCCCCAGCCATGCGCCTTTTTTCATTTGTGCGTACAATTTGCAACAATAAGAATACAAACAGTAACAATAGTAATGATTGCGCAATATTCTATACTTTTGATCCCAACGTTCAATTTATTGTTATGTTGACCTAAGTCCCCAAGACCTGCCTTACTTTCGGCAAAATGATGTGACAACCACACATCCATAACAAACGCCAGCCCTATAAGTGCGATTACTGCCTTGCTGGCGTGCCTGGGAGGCAGAATGAACAGAAACTTGCAGTTGCGCCACACCATCCCGGTGGCGCTGGTGGCGTCGTCCATGGTCACCGCCCTGTGCCTGGGCGTCTTCGCCTATGTCACCGCCGCCGACCGTCTGCACGGCGCCGCCGAACAGCGCCTGGCCGCCCTGGCGCAAACCCGCGCCGGCGCCGTCGACACCTTGCTGGAAGGCTGGGTCGGCGACTTGGAACTGACCGCCAATTCCCGGTCGCTGCGCGACGCGGTGATCGCGCTGGCCAACGGCTGGCGGGTGGAAGCGGGCAATGGCGACGTCGGCCAAGCTCTGCGCCAACGCTACGTCAGCGACAACCCGCACGGCCCCGACGCCCTGGCCAAGCTGGAAAAGCCGGCCAGCGACACCCTTTACGACATGGCCCACCAACGCATCCAAGCCTGGCTGGACGACCTGCGCCAGCGGCGCGGCCTGGCCGACGTGCTGGTGGTCTCGCCCAAGGGCGAGGTGATCTATTCCGTCACCAAGGGGGCCGATTTCGCCCGCCCCCTGCCTGCCGGACCACTGGCCCAGGCCATCGCCGCCGGAAACACCCGCGCCACCGACTTCCATGATCATGGCGGCGACCGCGCCGCCTTCCTGACCACCCCCATCAGGCTGGCGCCCGACAACCCCATGGTGCTGGCCCATCTGGTGTTCCGCCTGCCGGCCGACGCGTTGGACGCCACTGTCGCCAATCCGCGCGGCCTGGGCCAAAGCGGCGATTCCTTCGTGCTGGGCGCGGACGGCGAACACCGCAGCAAGCCGCGTCTGGCCAATGCCCAGCACGCCCAGGCGGTGCGGGCCGAGTTCCCGGCCGGCGACGCCCTGAACCTGGGCTGGAACGTCCAGGTGGTGGCCGACGAGGACGAGATCCTGGCCCCCGTCCACGCCATGCGCACCCGCATGATCCTGGCCGGGCTGGGCATCCTGACCCTGGTCAGCGGCCTGGGTTTCTGGTTCGCCAAGGGCATCACCCGCCCCCTGGCCGCCTTGTGCCAAGCCATGCAGCATCTGGCCAAGGGCGATCGCGACCTCGACATCCCGGCCACCCATCGTGGCGACGAGATCGGCGCCATGGCCAAGGCGTTGGCGGTGTTCCGCGAAGCCCTGGCGCAAGCCGACCAGTTGCGCCGCGAACAGGATCGCCAGAACCAATTGCGCGAATTGCGCAGCCGCGACATGGACAAGGCCATGCGCGACTTCAAAACCCAGATCGGCGTCATCGCCCAAGGGTTGACCAGCGCCGCCGAACGGCTGCAGGACGACGCCCGCGCCATGTCCGCCGACGCCGAGCAGACCGGCAACCACGCCCGCCAGGGCGACCAGCAGGCCGGACGCACGGCGGAAAGCGTCGGCACGGTGGCCACCGCCGCCACCCAATTGGCCGCGTCCATCGGCGAGATCGACCGCCGCATGCGGGCCACCGGCCAGGTGACCGCTTCGGCCGTCAACCACGCCGCCGAAGCCGGCGAAGCCATGCACAAGGTGGTGGACAACTCGCGCCAGATCGAAACCGTGCTGCGCAGCATTTCGCTGATCGCCAGCCAGACCAACCTGTTGGCGTTGAACGCCACCATCGAGGCGGCAAGGGCGGGCGAAGCCGGCAAGGGCTTCGCCGTGGTCGCCGGCGAAGTCAAAAGCCTGGCCAACCAGACCGCCAAGGCCACCGAGGAAATCGCCGGACAGATTTCCGCCATGCGCGAGGTCACCGACAGCGCGGCGCGAGCCATGGACGACATCATCAAGGTGGTGGGCGACATCGGCCAAATGGCCGCCGAGATGTCCCACGCCATCGAAGAGCAAGGCAACGCCACCCGCGACATCGCCCAAGGGGCGGAACAGGCATCGACGGCGACCCGCACGGTGACCGCGTTGATCGGCTCGGTGGGCGCCGCCAGCCTGTCCACCCAGGGCACGGCGCGTTCGGTGCTGGACCAGTCCCGCCACCTGGCCGAACAGGCGCAAGCCCTGCGCGGCGAGATCGAATCCTTCCTGACCCATGTGGCCGGCACCGGCTTGCGGTCCGAGGACGAGAAGTTCATCGACAAGGCGCAGAAGGTGGCGGCCCAGGTCGCCCAGGCCCTGGAACAAGCGTTGGCGCAAGGCCGCGTCGACGAGCAAGCCTTGTTCGACACCGATTACCAGCCGCTGGACGGCACCGACCCGGTGCAGCACGTCACCCGCTTCACCGAAACCTTGGAAAGCCTGCTGCCCGATTTGATCAACCCGGTGCTGGAATTCGATTCCCGGGTGGCGTTTTGCGTCGCCGTCGACCGCAACGGCTATCTGCCGGTGCACAACCCGGAATTCAACCAACCGCAGGGCCAGGACGTCGACTGGAACCACGCCCATTGCCGCAACCGCCGCATCTTCGACGATTCCACCGGCCTGGACGCGGCCCGCAACACCGATCCCTTCCTGCTGCAATCCTATCGCCGCAACATGGGCGGCGGCCAATACGTGATGATGAAGGACGCCTCGGCCCCCATCCGGGTGGGCGGCAAACATTGGGGGGCATTGCGCGTCGGCTATCGCCTGGAATAGGGAACACGGTTAAACTGGGCACATGATCATCCGTCCGTCCACCTTGGCCGATGTCGGCCCCGCCCAGGCCATCTATGCCCATCACGTCCTCACCGGCACCGCCAGTTTCGAACTGGTGCCGCCCGATAGGGACGAGATGGCGCGGCGCCGCGCCCTGTTGGTGGACAAGGGCCTGCCCTGGCTGGTGGCCGAGGATGCCGACGGTTCGCTGCTGGGTTACGCCTATGCCGGCCCCTACCGCACCCGTCCGGCCTATGACTGGACGCTCGAGGATTCCATCTACATCCACCC
>JAIWOG010000156.1 GCA_020217035.1 Magnetospirillum sp.
CGACGCCCAAGGACGGGGGGTGGGCAAGGCGCTGCTGAGCCGACTGATCGCCCAATGCCAGGATCTGGGCTACCGTCAAATGATCGCGGTGATCGGCGATTCCGCCAATGCCGGCTCGATCGGCCTGCATCGCGCCTGCGGTTTCAGCGATGTCGGCGTCCTGAAGGCGGTGGGGTGGAAGTTCGGCCGCTGGATCGACAGCGTGCTGATGCAGCGGCCGCTGGGCCCGGGCGAGTCCCAGTCGATCAAAGACTGAAGCCCAGCCATGCGCACAGGCGCCTGGAAATGTGCCGTGCAGGTTCCTAGACTCAACAAGACAGTCCATGGCAAATCCTGAAGGAGGCCGCCATGCGTTCGCACATCATCGCCACCGCGATCACCGCCGCCTTGTTGGCCGTGATTGCCCCCCTGGCCACACAAGCCGCCGACTACACCCCGAAAGCCGACACCGCGCTGGTCGCCAAGGGCGGCTGGTGGGACGCCGACGTCACCGGCTATTCCGGCGCCCCGGCCTTGGGCGTCGAATTGTCCACCAACGACACCTGGACCGAAATGCCGGCCGGTATCCTGCGCCACATGCTGTCGTGGAACCATGCCGACCACGACGGGCTGGAACTCAACACCGCCGAATGGAACATGCATTGGATGTTCCAAACCAATTCGGGGGTGTGGATGGGGTTGGGACCCGGCCTGGGCTACGTCTGGGCCGACGGCAAGAACCTGGACGACGGCGTCGCCGCCCAGTTCGGCGCCTCGGCGCACTACATCCAAGGCAACGCCTTCTTCGGTGTTGAAAGCCGTTATCAATGGACCGAAGCCGACAGCGCCGACAATTGGCTGACCATGGCCAAGGTGGGCTGGGCCTTCTGATGGCCATAAATTTTAGTATGGTATTAATGGCAGAAACCTGCTTAACCGAAGTCAATTAGCAAAGCGTTTTAGTCGGGTATTAAGGGCACATCGCATCATCAAAAGCAAAGGATCGGACATGCGCCCCACCGACGCCTACCGCAAGCATCACCAGGAACTGCGCGACATCGCCACCCGCATCGAACAGGTTCTTGACGTCGCCGCCATCACCCGCGATCCCTCGGTCGCCGCCCAGGCGGTGCGGGAATTGTTCGGCAAGTTCAGCGTTCATCTGGCGCTGGAGGACAACAGCCTGTACCCGCGCTGCCTGCGCGACGACGACCCGCGCCTGCGTCAGGTCGCCCAGCGTTTCCAAAGCGAAATGGGCGACCTGGGGCCACGTTTCGAGTCCTACAAGAAATCCTGGCCCGGCCCCTTGGCCATCGCCCGCGATCCCGCCGCCTTCGTCGCCGACACCATCGCCGTGCTGAACCTGTTGCGGGCCCGGGTACGGCGCGAGGAAGACGAGTTCTACGACATCGTCGACCGGGTGGCGTGAAAGTCTTGCATCGGCGCCGCCACAATGGTGTGATCCGGCCCGATGCGCCCCCTGCCCTTGGCCGTGATCCCGGCCCTTAGCCTTTCCATCCTGCTTGCCGCCCCGGCCCACGCCGAGACGCCGCCGCCGGCCACCATCGTCGTCGACGCCGCCAGCGGCGCGGTGATCGAGGACAAGCAAGCCGGGCAACCGCGCCATCCCGCCTCGCTGACCAAGATGATGACGCTGTACCTGGCCTTCCAGGCCATTGCCCAAGGCCGCGCCAGCCTGGACACCCCGGTCTCCGTGTCGGACAAGGCGGCCGGCCAGGGGGGCTCGGTCCTGGGGCTGCGCAGCGGCGCCACCCTGCGCCTGGGCGAGGCCCTGCGGGCCTTGGTGGTCCGTTCGGCCAACGACGCGGCGGTGGCGGTGGCCGAACACCTGGCCGGCAGCGAGGAAGCCTTCGCCCGCCAGATGACCGAACAGGCGGCACGGCTGGGGATGAATGCCAGCCGTTTCCACAATGCCACCGGCCTGACCGCGCCGGGCCATGTCAGCACCGCCCGCGACATTGCGGTGCTGGCCCTGGCCTTGCGCCGCGACTTCCCCCAGCATTGGCCGCTGTTCGCCGCCACCTCCATGCGCTGGGGGAAAAGCACCCTGCCCACGGTCAACGGTTTCGTCGCGTCCTATCCCGGCGCCGAGGGACTGAAGACCGGCTTCACCTGTCCCGCCGGCTACAATTTGGCCGCAGCGGCACAGCGTGACGGCCGCGCCGCCATCGCCGTGATCATGGGGGCCACCGCCAAGGACCAACGCCTGGCCCTGGCCAGCGGGTTGATGAACAAAGCGTTCAAGGCCCCCCCCGGCCCGCCGCTGACGCAATTGGTCAATCTGGGCAGCACGCCGCCCGACCTCAGCGCCAGCGTCTGCGACGGACACGGCGGCGGCGAGGAAAACGCCACGCCCCGCTTGCCCCAGGGCTGGGCCATCGAGGTGGCCGGGGGCCGCGACCGCGCCCTGGTCAAGCGCCAATTGGCGCAACGCACGGCGGAATTGCGCCGCGCCCTGGGCGGCGGCGCCTCCTTCATCATGGTGCGACCCACCGGCGGCGCGTTGCGTTATCGCGGCTTGATCGCCGGACTGGCCGAGGACAAGGCGGTGCCGGTTTGCCTGAAGCTGCGCCAGGACGACGAAAGCAACTGCCTGGTGCTGCCCCCCGCCGCCGTGGAAGGCGCCATGGAGACGGAACGCCGTTGGCGCATGCTGTCAGCGCGGTGATGCCATTGCATGGTTGCGACACCAAGGATTTCGGGCGCATAATGGTCGCGGACAGAACCTCCACCCGTCGGCAGAAGGCTTGGCACGTGGACAGACACGACACCAATCCGTTGGAAATACTCAGCCGCCGTTTGCACATGATGGGCAACGTGCTGGGTTTCCTGTGCTGTGCGTGGATCGCCGTGGTGGGGTCGACCTTGATGGCCGAAATCAATTCCGACCGCATCGGCCACCACCGTTCCCCCGCCGTCATCGAGCAGATGAAGGAATGCAACGGCGCCTTCGCCCAGCGTTTCGCCTGCACCGACGACATCTTGCTGCGCAGCGAACGCGGCGGCGCTTCCGAGGTTTTCCTGCGCCTGCTGGCCACGCTGATGCTGCCCGCCGTCGCCTGGACCATGTGGCGGGCGGTGATGGAGAAAACCGACCGCCTGTGTCGGCACTAAACCGTTGACGCACGACCGGCGCTGGTCTTTCCTGTGACTTGCTTTTTCCGGCAAGGACCGTTCATGCGTGTCTGGCTGATTCTCCTTGGCTTGGTGTCGATCGCCGGCCTTCGTCCGGCCCTGGCCGACGAGGTGACGGTGGGCATCACCTCGACGGCGCCGCCCTTCGTCGACGTCGACGCCGACGGCCGCCTGATCGGCGGCTTCAACGTCGATCTGGCGCGGCTGCTGTGCCAGCGCATGGGGCGCACCTGCAGCCTTGAGAAGGCCAGTTTTCCGCAATTGCTGACCCGGGTCGAGGAAGGCACCTTCCAGGTCGGCTTCGCCAACTTGCTGAAGACCCCGGATCGCGAGCAGAAGATGTTGTTCTCGGTGCCGATCTGGCGCTCGACCTCGTCCTTCGTCGCCCGCGCCGGCACCCCCGCCCTCGACCCGGTGAAAGCCCGGCAAAGTGCGCGGATTTGCGTGGTGCGCAAGACCCTTCAGGAAGCCTATCTGACCCAGCAGCCAGGCCCCGCGGCCAATGTCGTCCCGGTGTCCACCCACGCCGAGTTGTTCCAGGGACTAAGAGCGGGGCACTGCGACGCCGCCTTGTTGCCAACCGTGCAGGGATTGTCGTTCCTGGCCAGCCCGGAAGGCGCCGGCTTCGATTACAGCGGGCCGCCGCTGCAAGAACCGAATGTGTCGGGCAACGTTCATATCGTGGTGACGAAAGGACGGCCGGAACTGTTGAAACAGATCAACGACGCCTTCGCCGAGATCAACCGAGATGGGACCTACCGAACCTTGATCGCCCGCTATTTCCCGTTCGACATCCTTTAGACATGCCGTCCCAGATCGTCACCCGCCTGCCGTCGCTGCAACGTCGCTTGATGGCCTTCGCCATCGCCCTGGCCCTGTTGGTGTTGGCGGCTTTGGGCGCCCTGCTGGTCTCGGGCGCCGCCACCCATGGCGCCATCCAGGACAGCCGGACGCAAACCGTCCCCCAAATCCTGGAACGCCAAAGGGCGACGGCCAACCTGGAACGCCTGATCCGCTTCGGCTGGATCGCCGCCACCGCCCACGCCCCCCAGGACTGGCGCCAGTCGGCGATCACCGCCCAGGCCCTGGCGTTCCATCCGTCCCTGGCCTTCGACGACGAACTGCGCCGGCAGGTGATCCAGGTTCACTCCACCATCCGCCAGGTCATCACCTTGCGCGAACAGGCCCAGGAACTGCGCAATTCGGGGCAAGCCAAGCGGGCCGACATCGTCGACGACGAAGCCAGGCAATTGTGGACCCCCCAGGAAAGCGTGCTGGCCAAGCTGCAAGGCCGTCTGGCCGACGACGCGGCGTCGCTGATCGTCACCCGCATGGACCGCATCTCGCGCATTTCCAACCTGACCTTGCAGTCGGCCTTGGCCGCGACCTTGGTCATCCTGGTCATCGTCGGCGCCACCGCCTGGATGGTCGGCCGCAACCTGCTGCGCCCGGTGGTCAGCTTGGCCCAGGCCATGCGCGACACCTGGCAGGGCGGCGAGGCCCCCGCCCTGCCGCAACCGGCCACCGCCGAAATCGCCGTGCTTCAAGACGCCGTCGGCCAGTTGCACGACGCCCTGCACCGAGCCAACTTGCGCGAACACGCGCTTCGCGCCAGCGAACAGCGTCTGGCGTCCATCTTCTCGGCATCGGAAGCCGCCATCGTGCTGACCGATTCCATCGGTCAGGTGATGCAGGCCAACGACGCCTTCCTGCGCCTCTTGGGCCTTAACGACACCTTGGACCTGAAGCTGGACAGGCTGACCCATCCCGACGACCGTGGGCAGGCGGCCGAAACCCACCAGGCGATGATGTCCGGCGAGATCGACCGCCACCGTGCTGACCGCCGGTTGGTTCGCGCCGATTGCACGGTGGTGTGGGTGGACGCCACCATCCGCGCCATCCGCGACGGCACCGCGCCCCCCCACCAATTCGTCGCCGTGGCCATCGACATTTCCGACCGCGTCCGCGCCGAGAAGGAATTGCTGTTCATCCGCGCCCTGGTCGACCAAAGCGCCGACCCCATCTATTGCCTGGACCCGCTGGATGGCGGCCGCATGGCGTGGGCCAACGCCGCCACCTGCCGGCATTTCGGCGTCTCGGAAGCCCAGATGCTGACCATGCGCATTCCCGACTGGGACCCTGGGGTGAACCAGGAAAAAGCCGAGCAATTGATGCAGGCGGCGCTGCACAGCGACACCCACGTGCTGGAGACATGCCACCGCGTCGCCGGCGGAGGCGTCATCCCCGTCGAAGTGTCGGCGTCGTCGCTGCACCATGACGGCCGCCCTTACGTCGCCGGCTACATCCGCGATATCCGCGACCGCAACCGCATGCTGGAGGCGGTCCGCCGCTCGAACGAGGACCTGCAGCAATTCGCCTACGTGGCCAGCCACGACCTGCAGGAACCCTTGCGCATGGTCGCCAGTTTCCTGCAATTGCTGGAACGCCGTTATGGGGCCGTGCTGGACGAAGACGGACATGAATACATCCGCTTCGCCGTCGACGGCGCGGTGCGCATGAAGCAGTTGATCGAGGACCTGCTGGCTTTCTCGCGCATTGACACCAGCGGAGCGCCGCTGGCGCCGACCTCGCTGGAGCAGGCCACCCGCGAAGCCTGCGACAACCTGGCCACCGCCATCACGGAAAGCGGCGCCAGCGTGACATGGAACGCCCCCCTGCCCCAGGTCAGAGGGGACGGGTTCCAACTGGTCCGCCTGATGCAGAACCTTTTGGGCAACGCCATCAAGTACCGCTCGGCCGACCGCAAGGCTGACATCACGGTGTCGGCCGTCCGGGTCGGCGATTACTGGACGGTGTCGGTGGCCGACAACGGCATCGGCATCGCCCCCGAATATCACGACCGTATCTTCATGATCTTCCAGCGCCTGCATGGAATCGGCGCCTATGAAGGAACCGGCATCGGACTGGCCATCTGCAAACGCATAGTCGAGCGCCATGGTGGGGAAATCTGGGTGGAATCCCAAGGAAACACCGGATCAACCTTCAAGTTTACCCTGAAAGCCGTTTAGGGATTCCCTCAACATAACGGCGCCGATAAGCATAATAACGACAAACCGCCGACTACGACTTATTGATCAATGGTAAAAAGGTGACAGCGTCGGATGCTGGCGGTATCTTTTGCCGCCATCGCCAGACCATCGGAACAGTACCAATGGATAAGTCCCTCACCGGCATCGAACGCACGTTCCAGACCGACGAGATCATCGTCAGCAAGACCGACCCCACCGGGCGCATCGTCTACGCCAACGACATCTTCGTCGCCATCAGCGGCTATGCGGTCGATGAAGTCCTGGGGCAACCGCACAGCATGATTCGTCATCCCGACATGCCCCGCGCCGTCTTCAAGCTGTTGTGGGACCGCATTGCCCAAGGTCACGAGGTCTTCGCCTATGTGGTCAACCGTTGCAAGAACGGCGACCATTATTGGGTCCTGGCCCATGTCACCCCCAATTTCGACGATGCCGGCAAGATCGTCGGTTATCATTCGTGCCGTCGCGCCCCCAAGCGCCAAGCGGTGGACACCATGAGCGGGCTTTACGCCCAATTGCGTCAGGTGGAAAACCAGAACGAACGCAAGACCGGGCTGGAAATGTCGTCCGCCATGTTGCACCAGGCGGTGCAGTCGCTGGGCTTTTCCAGCTATGACCGTTTCGTGCTGAGCTTGGGCCGCTAGGGAGTGACCGCGATGAGCCTTGACACCTCGATTCGCAAGCAAGCCCAACTGGTCAGCGGCGGCTTCGTCGCCATCGTCTTGCTGTTGGCCATCTTCAGCTTCGGCGGCGTGGTGCAAAGCCTGTCGCAAGCCACCGAACAGGATGAAAGCCTGGAACACCTGCACACCAAGGTCGCCCCCTTCCAGTTGCTGGTGCGGCAACTGCAGTTGGACGTGGTGCAGGTTCAGCAATTTCTGAGCGACGTTTCCGCCACCCGCGGCGAAAACGGCCTGGACGACGGTTTCGACCGGGCGGCGCATTTCGCGCAATTGTTCAATACGCATCAGCAGCAAGCCCGGAGCCTGGCCACCGAGATGGGGGCCACCGAGGTGCTGCCACATCTTGACGCCGTGGCCAAGGCGTTTCCCGGCTATTACGAAACCGGCCAGCGCATGGCCCACGCCTATGTGGACAACGGCACCAGTGCCGGCAACAAGTTCATGGAGGAATTCGACCAGCAAGCCAGCAACCTGACCCAGTCCCTGGACGTCCTGTTGGCTGGTTCCGACGCCTTGATGCTGGGTGAACGCGAAAAAGCCAGCGCCGCCATCCGTTCCGCCCGCGCCAAGGCGTGGACGGTCAGCGCCGTGCTGGCCGTCGTCACCATTGTCGGACTGGGTCTGGCCCTGTTCACCGGACGCCATATCAACAAGACCGCCGCCCTGCTGCAAGACGCGGGCGCGGTGATGTCGCGAGCCGCCAGGGGCGACCTGAACGCCCGCATCATCCGCATCGAACGCCGCGACGAGATTGGCCAGTTGTTGGTCGCCGTCAACCGGGTGCTGGACCTGACCGAGACCTTCGCCAAGGAAATCGGCGCCGCCATGGCCGCCGCCCAACGCAAGGAATATTACCGCTACATCCCGGAAGAAGGCTTGCGCGGCGACTTCCTGCGCTTCGTCCGTTCCATGAATTCCATCCTGGCGGCCATGGAAAGCCGCGACGCCAAGACCATGGAATTCGAAACCACGGTCAAGGGCATGGTCGAAGACGTCGCCAAGTCCACCAAGGGCATCAGCGACACCGCCAACATGATGGCCCATCGTTCGGAAGCCACCGGCGGCCGGTCCCTGGAAGTGGGTGAAGCCGCCCAGGCCACCACGCAACGCGCCGAAATCGTCTCCGAGGCGACGCGCCAGTTGGTCGCCTCGATCAACGAGATCGCCGCCCAGGCGACGCAATCCAGCGCCGTGGCCCGCCAGGCCACCGAACAGATCACCGCCACATCGTCGCGCATGGACGAATTGGCGCAGGCGATCTCGCAGATCGGCCAGGTGGTGGGACTGATCAACACCATCGCCGGCCAGACCAACCTGCTGGCGCTGAACGCCACCATCGAGGCGGCCCGAGCCGGCGAAGCGGGCCGAGGCTTCGCCGTGGTGGCCAACGAGGTCAAGAACCTGGCCAACCAGACCGCCACCGCCACCGGGACCATCACCGGCCAAGTGGAAGCGGTGCAGTCGGCGGCGCGTGAAGCCATCGACGCCATCTCGGACATCGTCCACACCATCGAAAGCATCGAGGGCATCTCCGCCGCCATCGCCGGCGCCGTGCAGGAACAGGAAGCCTCGACGCAAGAAATCTCGCGCAACATCGAAGGGGTGGTGCAGGAAGCCGAACACGTGTCGTCAAGCGTGTCGCAACTGTCGCAATCCTCGGCGCAATCTTGCGCCGGCACCGTTCGGGTGATCTGGAGCGCCCGCAAATTGGCTGGCGTCGTCACCTCCATGCACGACAAGGTCACCGACTACATCAAGTCGGTCAGCTGACCGCGGCGTCAAAAACAAAAGCGTGCCGCCGACCATCGGCAGCACGCTTCTTCCTTGTCAGGCGCACGGTGACGCGGGACGCCTAGGACCGTTCGATCTGAAACATCTTGGAGGCGTCGGTCAGGTCCAGCAGACGGGCGACATAGCCCTGCGGGTTGCGCAAAACGACCGGCACGCCCTGCAAGTCCTCGCTGGCGATGTACAAAAGACCAAGGCCGACGGAATCGATGGTGGTCAGCCCGCTCAAGTCGAACACAAGCTTTTCCGCCTTGCTCGCCTTAAGAGAATCCAGAAGTTTCTCGAAGGTGTCATTGGCGGAAAAGTCCAGTTGCCCTTCCAGCACGACCAGTGCGGTATTTCCGTCGTTCTGAACCTTGTATTGCATGTCGTCACCCTTGTACGTGCAATCTTGATGCCGGCACCTTTATGACCTATGCTTTGGTCAAACTCGGGCGGATGGTGACAGCACATTTCGCCCCAAACAAGTTTTTTCTCTCCCTCCCCAGACCTCCCCCCCGGAGCGCCGCGATGGCCCACTCTGAAACCGCTTCCACCGATCTTTCCAGACCCCTGGATTGGTCTTGGGCTACGGTCATGGTGGTCGACGACGAAGAGATCAACCGTGAATTGCTGGCCGGCATCGCGCGGCGCCAAGGGGTGGGCAACGTGGTCCAGGCCAAGGACGGCCTGGAATGCCTGGCCCTGCTGGAACGGGCCGCGCCCGACCTGATCATCCTTGACATCGTCATGCCCAACCTGGACGGCTTCAGCACCTGCGCCCGCATCCGGCAGATGCCGCATTGGGCCGACATCCCCATCCTGGTGCAGACGGCGCTGACCTCGCCCCAGGACGTGTTGGCCTGTTTCGAAGCGGGTGCGTCCGACGTGGTGGCCAAGCCCATCCGTCCCGCCGAATTGTCGGCCCGTATCCGCGTTCACCTGGAAAACCGCCGCATGCTCGGCACGTTGCGCGACACCAACGTGCGTATTCACCGCGAAATGCAGGGTGCGCGTGAAATGCAGCGCACGCTGTTTCCGTCGCGGGCGGTATTGGACGACCTGCTGGCCCATCACGGGCTATGCGTGGAAGGCCGGGTCGAGCCCTTGGACGGCGTCGGCGGCGACATCTGGAACATCGTGCCCCTTGGCGACACGCTGATCGCGGTGATGCTGGCGGATTTTTCCGGTCATGGCTTGATGGCGGCGCTGAACACCTTTTGGCTGCACGCCTTCATCTCGCGCCAGACCGAGGCCATGCGGCAGCCCGCCGAGTTCCTGAAATTGCTGAACACCGCGCTGCGCGAAAACCTGATGCGCGGGCATTTCGCCACCTTCTTCTGCGGCCTGATCGACCTGGAACGCGACGAATTGCACTGGTCCGGGGCCGGCGCCCCCAAGCCGGTGCTGGTCATCGGCGGCGAACAGTTCCAGTTGGACACCACCGGCCTGCCCCTGGGCTTGACCGACCGTGCCGTCTATGGCGCCCATTCCGTCGCCTTCCCACCGGGGGCCGGATTGCTGTTGTTCAGCGACGGACTGACCGACGTATCCATGGACAACGGGCAGAAAATGGAAGCCCACGGCCTGCTGGAACGACTGGGACGGTTTGCGTCGCCGATGATGGAAGCCGAGTTGGGCGACCTGTGGAACGCCATCCTGCCGCCGGGTTCCTGTCACCTGACCGACGACACCACCGCCGTGTGGATCCGGCGTCAACGCCTGGCCAAGTCGGAACGGCTGGACAACCGCTATCTGGCCCTGGCGGGCATCGAGCACGAACCAGCGGCCCGCTGGGCCGCGCAAATGGCGCTGCCCACCAAGCTGGCGCCGCCCGAAGGCGTCGTCGGCCGCCCCGTGCATCTGATCGCCACGGGACTGGACACAGCGCTTTCGGCCGCCTTCGACACCCCTTTCGCGGTGATCGTCGAGGCCGGTTCCGCGCTGATCGCCGCCGCTCCGCCCGAAGAATTGCTGCAACCGCCGGGCGACAACCAATTGCTGGTCGCCATGACCACCGCCACCGCCTATCGCCTGCCCATGGCCATGCTGTTCACCGAAGCCCTGTTCACCCAGGGACTGATCGCCGAAACCGCCAAGGGCAGCATCTTGCTGGCGCTTCAGGAAGCGGTGGCCAACAGCGTCGTCCACGGTAACCTGGAACTGCATTCGCCGCGTCGCGCCTTCGAGAACATGCGGGCCTATTGGGCGGAAATCCGCAACCGCCTGGCCGACCCCGCCAAGGCCAACCGCCTGGTCACCCTGGACGCACGGGTGCGTGATGGCCTGATCGTCGTCACCGTCACCGACCAGGGACGCGGCTACAACCCCGACTCGATTCAGGCCCGCGACCCGTCACGCCCCCACGGCAAGGGGTTGAAGCTGATCAGCCAACTCGCCCTGGCCCGCGAAGTGACGCAAGGCGGCCGCCAACACATTCTGACATTCGCCCGCGACCGCGCTTGACGGTGCCTGCGGCTCAGCGGTTTTCCTTGATGGTCTTGGCATACCAGTCGAACGACGCCTTCGGCGTACGGGTGCCGGTGGGAAAGTCGACGCGGATGATGCCGAAGCGGTTGCCGTAGCCCGAACCCCATTCGAAATTGTCCAACAGAGACCAGATGAAATAGCCCCGGATGTCGGCCCCCTTGTCGATGGCGGTGCGCATGGCCTGGGTATAAAGCTTCAGGTACGAGATACGATAGAAATCGTCCACCCGCCCGTGGTCGTCGGCGAATTCCTTGTCGTCGTCGCGGCCACAGCCGTTTTCGGTGATGTAGATGGGCAGATGGTAACGCTCGTGGGTTTCCATCAACTGGTCGGTGAAGGCTTCGGGGAAGATTTCCCAGCCGATTTCCGGATGCGCTTCCGCCACCTTGACGTCGGCCCAGGCGAAACCCAACTGCGAATTCGGGTCGTCCTTGGCCCAGATGGGGCCGTAATGGTTCATTCCCACCCAATCCAGCTTGCGACAGATGCGGGCCATGTCGCCGGCCTGCACATAGGGTTCGTAATCGGCGGCGACGTTGGCCGGATAATGGCCCAGGATGTGCGGGTCGGCGTAGACCCGGTTCCAATGGGCGTCCAGGATGTCGGCGGCGCGGCGGTCGGCGGCGGACGCTTCGTCCGCCGGGTGGATGGGCTGCAGATTGTAGACGCAGCCCACCGAGGAATCGGGCACCCAGTGCCGGATGACGTCCACCGCCGCGCCATGGGCCAGGTTGACGTGATGGCAGGCGGGGAAATAGGCGGCGCGGTCCTCGACGGCGGGTGCGCACCAGGTCATGGCATAGCCGAACAAGGTGCAGACATTGGGTTCGTTGAAGGTGGCGAAATGCTTGACCCGGTCGCCGAAGCGCCGCACCACCAAGGTGGAATAATCGGCGAACCAGCCCACCACGTCGCGGTTGGTCCAGCCGCCCAATTCGTGCAGGCGCTGCGGCAGGTCCCAATGATACAGGCACAGCCAGGGGGTGATGCCGGCCTCCAGCACCGTGTCGATCAGCCGGTCGTAGAAATCCAGGCCCTTGTCGTTGACGGCGCCACGTCCGCGCGGCAGCACGCGCGGCCAGGACACCGAGAAGCGATAAGCGTCGACGCCCAGCTTCTTCATCAAGGCCACGTCTTCGCCATACCGGTGGTAATGGTCGCAGGCGACGTCGCCGGTATCGCCGTTGGCGGTGCGCCCCTCGGTGCGCGAATGGATGTCCCAGATGCTGGGGCCGCGGCCGTCCAAGGCGGCGGCGCCTTCGATCTGATAGGCCGAGGTCGAAGCCCCCCAGACGAAACCGGGGCGCATTCCCAACGGCAGGCGCTTGTCCTTGTGCTTGTCCTTGGCCATTTCTTCCCTCGCGGCGTGAAGTCTTTCCTTCACTCTACGCCCGAGGAAAACGACGTCAACGCGCTTGGGCGCGCAACGACAAAATCACCTTGTCCAGACCACGGAAGGCGGCGGCCAGTTCCACATGGGCCTCGCGCATGGCGCCGGCGTCGGGACAGGGATGGCCGCCCAGACGGTTGGCTTGCAGCATGCGCACCGCCGCCGCCATGCTTTGGCCCTTGACGAAATCCGCCACCCGCTGCACGGCGGCGTAATGCACCGAGATGTTGGCCGCCAGCTGCGGCGAGAACAGGAACAACTGCCCCTGCGCCGCCCGGAAGGCGCAATCGATGCCCGCCATCGAGATCACCGACGACACGAAGGACACCCCGGCATCCACGTTGGGGGGCAAGGGGACCGCTTCGAAGGCCAGACGGCGGGTGTCCAGTTCGGTGGCCAGGCTGGCGGCGACAGCGCGGCGGCGTTCGGCCTGCTCGCCACGGCGCATCCCACGCAGGGTAAAGACGCCGCCCAGCACAGCCAGTACCGCCCCCAGCACCAGCGCCCCCGCCAAGGCCCAAACCGGCGGCACCAAGGAGGACGGAGTTTCGGCGACCGGCGCCGGTGCGACCACTGGCTGCGCGACCACTGGCTGTGCCACCACTGGCGCCACTGGCGGCGGCGCGACCACCGGCGGCGGTACGGTGACCGGCGGCGCGACCGGGACCGGCCCGACGGGGACCTTGTCCTCGCCTTCGGCGGGACGCAACGGCTGGAAGTCCGGGCGTTCCTCCTCGACCGCCGGCGCCGCCGTTTCCGGTGGCGTCACCGGCTGCGGCGCCTGCCCCCAGGCCGGGGCGGCGAACAGGAACAAGGCGAAACCAAACTTGCGGACTGACGTCATGAAGGGTCCCATTCCCGGTTCAGAGCGAATTGGTGCAGACCATAGCCGAAGCCACGAGACAACGAAACCATCGCGTGGCCTCTTATACCGCCCGGCCGATGAACTGACCCGTTGGGTCAATTCATTGGCCGGGCGTATTGCCCCTCGCCGGGCGCGGCCATCCGGCCGCTTGGCCGCCGCCGCAATGGCGGCTGGATACCGGCCAACGA
>JAIWOG010000157.1 GCA_020217035.1 Magnetospirillum sp.
GAGATCACCGACAGCCCCTATGTCTGCACCAACATGCGCATCATGACCCGCATGGGCCAGGCCGTGCTGGACCTGCTGGGCAAGGACGGCGACTTCGTCAAGTGCCTGCACTCGGTCGGCAAGCCGTTGGCCGCCGGCGAGAAGGATGTCGCCTGGCCGTGCAACCCGGACAACACCTACATCTCGCATTTCCCGGAAGAGCGCACCATCTGGTCGTTCGGTTCCGGTTACGGCGGCAACGCGCTGTTGGGCAAGAAGTGCTTCGCGCTCCGCATCGCCTCGACCATGGCTCGTGACGAGGGCTGGCTGGCCGAACACATGCTGATCGTCGGCGTGGAAAACCCGGCTGGCGAGAAGACCTATGTGGCCGCCGCCTTCCCGTCCGCTTGCGGCAAGACCAACTTCGCCATGTTGCAGCCGCCGGCCGGTTTCGAAGGCTGGAAGATCTGGACCGTCGGCGACGACATCGCCTGGATCAAGCCCGGCGCCGACGGCAAGTTCCACGCCATCAACCCGGAAGCCGGCTTCTTCGGCGTGGCTCCGGGCACCGGCTATCATACCAACGCCAACGCCATGGCGGCCTGCGCCAAGAACTCCATCTTCACCAACGTGGCGCTGACCGATGATGGTGACGTGTGGTGGGAAGGCATGTCCGACGAAAAGCCGGCGCACCTGATCGACTGGAAGGGCAACGACTGGACCCCGGCCTCGGAAACCCCGGCCGCCCACCCGAACGCCCGCTTCACCGCCCCGGTGTCGCAGTGCCCGACCGTCGATCCCGATTGGGAAAATCCGGCCGGCGTGCCCATCTCGGCCTTCATCTTCGGTGGCCGTCTGTCCAAGACCATGCCGCTGGTCTACCAGTCGTTCAACTGGGCCCACGGCGTCTACCTGGCCGCCACCATGGGGTCGGAAGCCACTGCCGCCGCCGTCGGCCAGGCCGCCATCCGTCGCGATCCCTTCGCCATGCTGCCGTTCTGCGGCTACAACATGGCCGATTACTTCACCCACTGGCTGAGCATGGGTCGCAAGGTCGCCAATCCGCCGCCGATCTTCCGCGTCAACTGGTTCCGCAAGGATGCGGGCGGCAAGTTCATGTGGCCGGGCTTCGGCGAAAACATGCGCGTGCTGAAGTGGGTGGTGGACCGCGTCCATGGCCGGGCGCCGGGCGTCGAAAGCCCGTTTGGCCATGTGCCGACCTTCGAGGACATCGAATGGAAGGGCCTGGAATACCCCAAGGACAAGTTCCAGGAACTGATGTCCATCGACCGCGAACAAGGTGTCGCCGAGGCCCGCAGCCAAGAGGAGTTGTTCGACAAGTTCCTCGACCGCCTGCCCAGCGAATTCCTGGCCCTGCGCGAATTGCTGAAGTCGCGTCTGTGGCGTTCGCCGGACAAGTGGGAGCTGTAAGCTTTCCTTGATCAGAGCAAACCCCCGCCGGCAACGGCGGGGGTTTTTTCATTGTTGGTGCTTGAGTTAACTGGTGCTGACGAACCTGATGGCGTGCTTGATCTTGGCCTGTCTATTTCCCAGATCAAGGGTCACGTTCCAGTGTCCCGAACTGGGGACGACTAGGCGCGCAGGCAGGTGGGTATAAAAACCTCCATAAAATTCATGTTCTTCTCCGCGGCGGAAGCGCGAAAAATTGGCATCGTCCATTAAGCGGACATTGCATTGGTGGTCGCAATCGACAACCACTAAGTCACCCTTTTTCAGGTGTTCATGCGAGTGGAGAAAATCCATTTGTCACCTATAAGTTTGTGAAATGCAGCTTCTATCTCTGGTTTTCCAGCAGCTGCGATATTCTAGATAATGTGGGTTTATCCTGTGTCAACCACATAAAGTAGCAATAATTTTGGCCCTGCCATGATGACATAAAGATATCTTTATATCGTGTTGCGCTTTGCCTGGGCTTCTGCTAAAACCCCATCAAGCAAACCCCAGCGAAAGGCAAGGGACCGTCATGACTGATTACAAGGTTGCCGATATCAATCTGGCCGATTGGGGCCGCAAGGAACTGGATATCGCCGAATCCGAGATGCCCGGCCTGATGGCTACCCGCGAAGAATTCGGCCCCAGCCAGCCGCTGAAAGGTGCGCGCATCGCCGGCAGCTTGCACATGACCATTCAGACCGGTGTGCTGATCGAGACCCTGAAGGCCCTGGGCGCCGACATCCGCTGGGCGTCGTGCAACATCTTCTCGACCCAGGACCACGCCGCCGCCGCCATCGCCGCCGCCGGCATCCCGGTCTTCGCCGTCAAGGGTGAAAGCTTGGAAGAATACTGGGACTACACCCACCGCATCTTCGAATGGGCCGATGGCGGCTGCCCCAACATGATCCTGGATGACGGTGGCGACGCCACTTTGTTGATCCATCTGGGCATGCGGGCGGAAAAGGACCTGTCGGTCCTGTCCAACCCGACCTGCGAAGAAGAAGAAGTGTTGTTCGCTTCCATCAAGAAGAAGCTGGCCACCGACCCGACCTTCTATACCCGCAACGGCGAAGCCATCCGCGGCGTGACCGAGGAAACCACCACCGGCGTGCATCGTCTGTACGAGATGGAAAAGAAGGGCACCTTGTTGTGGCCGGCCATCAACGTCAACGACTCGGTCACCAAGTCGAAGTTCGACAACAAGTATGGCTGCCGCGAATCGCTGGTTGACGGCATCCGCCGCGCCACCGACGTCATGCTGGCCGGCAAGGTTGCGGTCGTCGCCGGCTTCGGCGACGTGGGCAAGGGCTCGGCCGAGAGCTTGGCTTCCCAGGGCTGCCGCGTCATCGTCACCGAGATCGACCCCATCTGCGCCCTGCAAGCCTGCATGGAAGGCTACGAGGTGCAGACCATGGAAGAAGCCGCGCCGCGCGGTGACATCTTCGTCACCACCACCGGCAACGTGGACGTCATCACCGTCGACCACATGCGGGCCATGAAGGACCGCGCCATCGTCTGCAACATCGGTCACTTCGACAGCGAAATCCAGGTCTCCGGCCTGAAGAACTTCCAGTGGACCAACATCAAGCCGCAGGTGGACGAGATCAAGTTCCCCGACGGCAAGCGCATCCTGCTTTTGGCCGAAGGCCGTCTGGTCAATTTGGGCTGCGCCACCGGCCATCCCAGCTTCGTCATGTCGGCGTCGTTCACCAACCAGGTGCTGGCCCAGATCGAGCTGTTCGCCAACAACAAGGACGGCAAGTACGGCAAGTCCGTCTACGTGCTGCCCAAGCACCTGGACGAGAAGGTGGCTTCGCTGCATCTGGCCAAGCTGGGCGCCAGCTTGCAGGTCCTGAGCCAGAAGCAGGCCGAATATATCGGCGTGCCGGTCCAGGGTCCGTTCAAGCCGGAAACCTATCGCTACTAAGCGACATTGTTCCAAGGCCCCCGTCCGTTCGCGGCCGGGGGCCTTTTCTTGTCCGCAAGGCGGTGGTGGCAGCGTCCATGTGCGCATGTTGCGTCCGGGCGTCGCATGTTGCGACGAAATGTCACCGATCTCTTAAAATCCATTCATCATGTGTTGTTATTCTTCTTTCCAAGGTCGCGCTGGCGTCTTTGGGGGGGGGGGATCATGTCGCTGTTCGTCTTGATCGAGGAATTGGGTTTCGCCACCTTGCCCGGCTTGTCATTCCTGCTGGCTGGCGCGGTGCTGATGTAGGGTTTTCGGCGCTTCCCGCCTTGGGGTGATTTTAGGGTGGCGGGGCGTGTTAGAACGCTTGACTCTGTTTTCGTCCCGAGTATAGTTGCGCCCTCTCGCGCCGGGTCTTTCTTGGTGCGCAAGTTAATTTTTTGCGGTAGGAAGTCGTGATGTTCGCAGTCATTCAGACCGGCGGTAAGCAGTACAAGGTCGCCAACGGCGACGTGATCCGCGTCGAGAAGCTGGCCGGCGAGGCCGGTGGTTCGGTTGTGCTTGACCAGGTGCTGATGGTCGGCGAAAAGATCGGCGCCCCGCTGGTGGCCGGCGCCAAGGTGACCGCCGAAGTGGTGGCCCAGGCCCGCGGTCCCAAGCTGATCGTGTTCAAGAAGCGCCGTCGGCAGAATTCGCGCCGCAAGAACGGCCATCGCCAGGATATCACCATCCTGCGCATCACCGACATCACCGCCGGCTGATCCCGGTCGGGTTAAGGAGTATATACCATGGCTCATAAAAAGGCTGGTGGCTCGTCCCGCAACGGCCGCGATTCCGAAGGCCGGCGCCTTGGCGTGAAGAAGTTCGGTGGCGAAGTCGTCATTCCGGGCAACATTCTCGTCCGTCAGCGCGGCACCAAGTTCTATCCCGGCGCCAATGTCGGCATGGGCAAGGATCACACCCTGTTCGCCAAGGAAGCGGGCAAGGTCGTGTTCCGCCACAAGGCCGAGGGCCGCACCTTCGTGTGCGTCGAGCCGCTGCCGGAAGCCGCTGAATAATCAGCCGTTTCCCGCGCTCGGGTTTTTTGATCAGGGGAACGGTTCGCCGTTCCCCTTTTCGTATTTGCACATCAAGGTTGTCCCATGAAGTTTCTCGACCAGGCCAAGATTTTCATCAAGAGCGGTGACGGCGGCGCCGGCGCCGTCAGCTTCCGGCGCGAGAAGCACATGGAGTTCGGCGGCCCCGACGGCGGCGACGGCGGCCGGGGCGGCGACGTCATCGTCGAATGCGTGGCCAACCTCAACACCCTGATCGACTATCGCTACCAGCAGCATTTCAAGGCCGCCAAGGGCAACCACGGCATGGGCCAGCAGCGCACTGGCGGCAAGGGCGACGACGTGGTGCTGAAGGTGCCGGTGGGCACCCAGATCCTGGACGAGGAACGCGACATGGTGGTGGCCGACCTGACCGAGGCCGGTCAGCGTCTGGTGCTGCTGCGCGGCGGCGACGGCGGTTTCGGCAATCTGCATTACAAGACCAGCACCAACCAGGCGCCGCGCCGTGCCGATCCCGGTTGGCCGGGCAAGGAAATGTGGGTGTGGCTGAAGCTGAAGCTGATCGCCGACGCTGGCTTGGTGGGGCTGCCCAATGCCGGCAAGTCCACTTTCCTGTCGGCGGTGTCGCGCGCCCGTCCGAAGATCGCCGATTACCCGTTCACCACGCTCCACCCCAATCTGGGCGTGGTCTATTACGGGAACGAGGAATTCATCGTCGCCGACATCCCCGGCCTGATCGAAGGCGCCCACGAAGGTGCCGGCATCGGCGACCGTTTCCTGGGCCATATCGAACGCTGCCGGGTGCTGCTGCACCTGGTCGACGGGACCCAGGACGACGTGGCCGAGGCTTACCGCGTGGTGCGCGGCGAACTGGAAGCCTATGGCGGCGGCCTGGCGGAAAAGCCCGAGGTGGTGGCGCTCAACAAATGCGACTCGCTGACCGCCGAGGACATCAAGGACAAACTGGAAGCCCTGGAGGCCGAATGCGGCCGCAAGGTCTATCCGTTGTCCGGCGTCTCGGGAATCGGCCTGAAGGAAATCCTCGGCACGCTGTTGAACCACATCAAGACGTCCAAGGAGGAAGAACCGGGCATCGTCGCCGCGTCGTCGGCCATCGGCGCCGGCAAGCGTGGACAGGAAGGCTTCTTCCGTCGTCGCAAGGACGCCGCCGATCCCGATTCCCAGTTCGAGGAAGGCTATTGGGGGCCGGACGGGGAATGGATCTGGTACGAGGACGAGGATTCCGACGAGGACGAGGACACTTCTGAATCCGAGGCAGAGGACGATCCCGACGACGAGGAAGAGGACGCGTTCGCCGACGACGATGACGGCGAAGACGACGAAGAAGATGACGACGACGACGACCAACATCATCGCTGAGTCGCGGCGGCTGATCGTCAAGATCGGCTCGTCGCTGTTGGTGGACGAGGCCACCGGCCACATCCGCCGCGCCTGGATGGATTCCTTGTGCGACGACGTCGCCCGGCTGCGGGCGCGGGGGCAAGAGGTCATCTTGGTGTCCTCGGGCGCCGTGGCCGTGGGGCGCAAGCATCTGGGCCTGGTGCCGCCCTTGCGGCTGGAAGAAAAGCAGGCTGCGGCGGCGACGGGTCAGATCCGTCTGGCCCACGCCTATCAGGAAGCCTTGGCGCGTCACGGCATCACCGTGGCCCAGGTGCTGCTGACGCTGGCCGATTCCGAGGACCGCCGGCGGTTCCTCAACGCACGCAACACGCTCGACACCCTGCTGCGCCTGGGCGCGGTGCCGGTGATCAACGAAAACGACACGGTGGCCACCACCGAAATCCGTTTCGGCGACAACGACCGTTTGGCGGCGCGGGTGGCGCAGATGTCGGGCGCCGATTCGCTGGTGCTGTTTTCTGATATCGACGGGCTTTACACCGCCGACCCGCGCAAGCACCCCGACGCCCGTTTCCTGCCCCAAGTCACCGAGATCACCCCGGAAATCGAGGCCATGGCCGGCGATCCCGGTTCCAGCGTCGGCACCGGCGGCATGGTCACCAAGTTGACGGCGGCGAAAATCTGCCTGTCGGCCGGCTGCCGCATGGCCATCTGCAAGGGCGAGCCGCTGCATCCGCTGACCGCCCTGGAAAACGGGGCACGGGCCACCTGGTTCCTGCCGTCGGCGACGCCCAAGACCGCCCGCAAGCAATGGATCGCCGGTTCCATGTCGCCCATGGGCAGCCTGCATCTGGATGACGGCGCCGTGCGTGCCCTGGCCTCGGGCAAAAGCCTGCTGCCGGCCGGCGTGCGGGCGGTGGACGGCGAGTTCGACCGTGGCGATTGCGTGCTGGTGCGCGACGCCCAGGGCCGGGTCGTCGCCCGCGGCCTTTCCGCCTATTCGTCCGACGATTCCCGTCTGATCATGGGGCGCAAATCCGCCGACATCGAAAGTGTCCTGGGCTTTCGCGGCCGCGACGAAATCATCCACCGCGACGATCTGGTGATGGAGGGGTAGTATATTTTTTTCATGCCCGCGAAGGCGGGTATCCAGGATTGCGGATGATGCCTCGATGCCTCCCTCTTGCGCGGGAGAGACGTTGTCTGTTCAGGATTCCTTGCATGGACGAGTGCAAAAAAGACAAGACACCGCTTAAGGCCAAGGTTTGGCTTCGTGAAAACCTTGATGCCCTGCTGTCTTCCAATGAATTCGTTGAAAGGCACGGACTGCCCCTGAAGGTCCATGGAAAGTTATTGACCGCTCATCTGACGGAAACCAAGTGATGAATACCGACATCCAAACCTTGATGCATGATTTGGGCGACCGCGCCCGTGCCGCCGCCCGTTTGCTGGCCCAGGCGCCGGACGCGGCCAAGGCCGACGCCCTGCGCACCGCCGCCGCCGAATTGCGCAAGCACGCACCGGCCATCAAGGCCGCCAACGCCAAGGATATGGAAGCCGGCCGCGCCAAGGGGTTGACCGCCGCTTTGCTGGACCGTCTGATGCTGGACGACAAGCGCATCGAAGCCATGGCCAAGGGGCTGGAGGAGGTCGCCGCGCTTGCCGATCCGGTGGGCCGGGTGCTGTCGGAATGGGACCGTCCCAACGGCCTGCACATCCAGCGGGTGTCCGTGCCCTTGGGGGTCATCGGCATCATCTATGAAAGCCGCCCCAACGTCACCGCCGACGCTGCCGCCCTGTGCCTGAAGTCGGGCAACGCCGCCATCCTGCGCGGCGGTTCGGAAAGCTATCATTCCGCCGTGGCGATCATGGAAGCCTTGCGCACCGGCATCCGCGTCGCCGGCCTGCCCCATGACAGCGTGCAGATGGTGCCCACCACCGACCGCGCCGCCGTCGGCGTGATGCTGTCCATGGATCGCCATATCGACGTCATCGTGCCGCGCGGCGGCAAAGGATTGGTGGCCCGCGTCAAGGCGGAAAGCAAGGTGCCGTTGTTCCAGCACCTGGAAGGCATCTGCCACACCTATGTGGACAAGGCCGCCGATCTGGAGATGGCCAAGTCCGTGGTGCTGAACGCCAAGATGCGGCGCACCGGCGTGTGCGGCGCCACCGAGACGTTGCTGGTGGATCAGGCGGTGGCCGCCACCCATCTGGCGCCCCTGGTCGCCACGCTGCTGGATGGCGGCTGCGAGGTTCGCGGCGACGCGGCGGCCCAAGCCGTCGATCCCCGCGTCGTCGCCGCCAGCGATGCCGATTGGGACACCGAATACCTGGATTCCATCATCTCGGTGAAGCTGGTGGAGGGCGTCAAGGGCGCGGTGGACCACATCAACCGTCATTCCAGCCAGCACACCGAAGCCATTGTCACCAATGACGCGGCGGCCGCCGAAGCCTTCATGAACGGCTGCGACTCGGCCATCGTGTGCTGGAACGCGTCCACCCAGTTCGCCGATGGCGGTGAATTCGGCATGGGGGCGGAAATCGGCATTTCCACCGGCCGCATGCATGCCCGTGGCCCCGTCGGCGTCGAGCAATTGTGCACCTTCAAGTACAAGGTGCTGGGCAGCGGCCAGACCCGGCCGGGTTGAGGAGCGTCCATGCGTGCGCCCAGCCCCTGGGGCGACAATCGCCGGGTTTGTGTCGGCCTGTTGGGCGGGTCGTTCAACCCCGCCCATGACGGCCACCGCCATGTGGCCGAACTGGCGTTGCGTCTGTTGGGGTTGGATCAGGTCTGGGCCATGGTCAGCCCGCAGAATCCGCTGAAGGATGTGCACGGCATGGCGCCGCAGGCTTTGCGGCTTGCGTCCGCCAAGGTGGTGATGGAACGCCATCCGCGCCTGCTGGCCACCGGGATCGAGACCCATCTGGGCACCCGCTACACCGCCGACACCTTGGCGCGGTTGAAGATGCGGTTTCCCAAGGCGCGTTTCGTCTGGTTGATGGGGGCCGACAATCTGGCGCAAATGCACAAATGGAAACGCTGGAGACACATCTTTTCCGCCGTTCCCATTGCGATTTTGGCGCGCGCTCCCTATTCTCGGAAGGCTTTGGCCGCGCCTGCGGCCCAAGCCATGGGACATTTCCAGCGGCCGGCCGGTGCCGCCAGGGCCCTAAGCGTCCTGAAGTCACCGGCTTGGGTTTTCTTGCACACGCCTTTGCATCCTGCCTCGGCCACCGAGATACGGGCCAGGATGGGGCTTTTGAAAAAGGAGCTTTAAGATTCAACCCCGACCTAAATCCGCCGCTTTGACGGCGGAAGAACTGGTGGCCCTGGTGACGACGTCGTTGGACGACGACAAGGCCGAGGACATCTCGGTGGTGGACTTGCGTGGCAAGACCAGCATGGCCGACCACATGGTCATCGCCACCGGCACTTCCAGCCGTCATGTGGGGTCCATGGCCGACCACCTGATGGAAAAGCTGAAGCATGCCGGCCAGCCGGTGGGCGCCGAGGGCATGCCGCAATGCGACTGGGTGCTGATCGACGCCGGCGACATCATCGTCCACCTGTTCCGCCCGGAAGTCCGCGCCTTCTACAATCTGGAAAAGATGTGGGGCATCGCCCGGCCGGAAAGCCGCCCGGCCTAAGCCGGTGCGCCTGTGGCTGGCCGCCGTGGGCCGGGTGAAACCCGGTCCCGAGCTTGACCTGTTCAACCTGTACGGCAAGCGCCTGGCGGCACCCCTGACCGTGCGCGAGGTCGAGGAAAAGCGCCCGCTGCCGACACCCGACCGCATGGCCCGCGAGGCCGAGTTGCTGCTGGCCGCCATACCGCCCCAGGCGGTGGTGGTGGCGTTGGACGAACGCGGCAAAAGCGTGGGGTCGGTGGAGTTCGCGGAACGCCTGACCCGCTGGCGCGACGACGGCGTCGCCGACCTGGCCTTCCTGATCGGCGGCGCCGACGGCCATGGCCAAGCGGTGCGCGACCGGGCGGCCTGGCTGCTGTCGTTCGGCGCCATGACCTGGCCGCACATGCTGGTCCGCGCCCTGCTGGCTGAACAATTGTGGCGGGCCCAAGCCATCGCCCAAGGCCACCCCTATCACCGCGCTTGAATTGTTTCAGACAACAAGCGAGGATGGCCCTGCGGGGGTAAGCAGGGAGAGGGCCACGAGTGGACACTGAGATTCCACCGGAAGAGCTGTCCGGATACGAGGAATATCGGGCCAAGGTCGCGGGAACGAATA
>JAIWOG010000158.1 GCA_020217035.1 Magnetospirillum sp.
TCAGCGCCCAGACCTTGCTGGCCACGGACTACCTGAACCACTTCAACGAAATCGTCATGCTGCTGGACATGTTGCCGGACATGCCCGACATGATCGAGGAGTGCAAGGCTTGGGCCCCCAAGGACTACAAGTCTCATTTCGCCGATTCGACATTTTCGGACAAGCAATTGGCCATCGAAGCCTATGATCGCGTGCCGTCCAAGTACCGGCTGCCGTTCGAGGAGACCATCGGCCAGATCAATTCCGTGCTGCTGGACGGACTGGACCGGTTGGACCACCTGATCGCCGACGGCGCCGAGACGGACCAATTGCAGGAAAGCTGCCGTGGCATATCGCGGGCGGCGCAATTGCTGATGGATTGTGCTTCGGGCATCATCCACGGTGGCGATCGCGCCATGGCCCAGGCGGAAATCGACGGCCTTCTGGGGCGCTGAGCGGTGCGCGGCGAGGTTCTGCTGTTCCTGCCGCGCGGCGCCGGTCTGGTCATCACCGACGAGTTCCGCAACCAGACCTATGGCGAGATCGCCATCACCTCGTTGGGCAAGCCCAAGCTGGCGCATCAGCGCGAACGCTTCCGTTTCGCCGTCTCCATCACCTGGGGCGGGGCGCAATGTCAGCGCGATTTCGACGATTTGGGCGAGGCGCAAGCCTTCGCCGAGGACTTCCTGCGTTCACGCGGGGCCTTGGGCTAGCACCTCCCCGATCCTTTGCCGCAATGCCGGCAGAACCTGTTCGCCGAACCAAGGATTGGCCTTTTCCCAAGCATTGGTCCGCCAGGACGGATGCGGCAGCGGCCAATGAAGCGGTCCGAACGCCGGGTGGTCACGCACGGTTTCGGTCATGGTCGGGCGGCGCCGGTTTCCCAACACGAACGCCTGGGCGTATGATCCCACCAGCAAAATCAGACGGATGTCCGGCATCAGGGCCATGACCTTGGGGTGCCACAGGGGGGCGCATTCCGGTCGTGGCGGCAGGTCGCCGCCATTGGCGGCGCGGCCCGGATAGCACAAGCCGGTGGGCAGGATGGCGACCCGGCTTTCGTCGTAAAAGATCGCCTCGTCCAACGCCAGCCAATGACGCAATCTTTGGCCCGACCGGTCGTTCCAGGGAATGCCCGTTTCATGCACCCTGGTGCCGGGTGCCTGGCCGATGATCAGCAATCGGGCGGTGGCGCTGGCCCGCAGCACCGGACGCGGCCCCAGCGGCAGATGGGGGGCGCACAGGGTGCAGGCGCGGGCGGCGGCCAGAATGTCGTCCAAAGTGGTCATGATAAGAATTTATTGTCCGTGGCGCCGGTCTTCCAGGTTTATCCGCAAAGAAAATGATGATAAGGCATGGGTGATAAACAAACGTGACGAGATGATGTCCGACCCCGTCACCGGCAACCCGAAAAAGCGGTTCCGCCGCCGCACCCTGACCAGGGTTGGGGCGTGGGCCGGCTTGTTGTTGCTGGCGTTGGACATCTTCTTGGGGACCGCCATTCCGGTGGCCCGCGCCGCCCAGAACCTGTCGCCCATCCCGGTGACCGACCTGCTGGTTTGCACCATGGACGGCATGGTCCCGGCCCAGGGCGAGGACGGGAACGCCACACCGGCCCCGGCCAGCGTCTTCTGTTCGGCCTGCCTGCCCTTGGTGCAGATGCTGGCGCCGCCGGCCGCCCCGGCCTTCGCCGCGCCGACACGCATTCATTCTTACGTGGTCGAAACCCCGGTTCTGCCCTGGCGGACGCAGAACCTTGACCTTGGGTTTTCCGCCCGCGCTCCCCCGCCTTCCGTCTGACCCGAGCCTTTTTTCCTTGGTGACGGCCGCCTGACGGCACGCCGTGCCGACACTTTTTGTTCGGAGTTCCGACGTGATCACACGCATCCCCTTCGTGGGCCTGCGCGGCGCCTTGCTGGCGTCCGCCGCCCTGACCCTGTTCGTCTGCCCGGTCCGGGCGGAAGATGTCAAAAAAACTGAAGACGACAAGACCACCAGCCTGCCGGAAGTGGTGGTGACCGCGCCGGCCATGGAACAGCCCATGGTGATCGAGACCGACACCAGCAATCCGCGTTCCCCCATACCGCCGGCCGATGGCGCCGGCTATTTGAAGAACATTCCCGGTTTCTCGGTGGCCCGCCAGGGCGGCATCGACGGCGACCCGGTGCTGCGCGGCATCGGCGGCTCGCGCCTGAACGTGCTGTTGGACGACACGCCGGTCCTGGGCGGCTGTCCCAACCGCATGGATCCGCCCACCGCCTACATCTTCCCCAATTCCTTCGACAAGCTGACGGTGCTGAAGGGACCGCAAAGCGTCGTCCATGGCGGCAGCGCCCTGGGCACCATCCTGGTGGAACGCGAAGCGCCGAAATTCGACAAGACCGAAATTAGGGGCAGCGCCAGCGCCCTTTACGGCAGCCACGACCGCAACGACGAGGTGGTGGACGCCGAAGGCGGATCAAAAGAAGGCTTCGTCCGCGCCATCGCCACCCATTCGTCGTCCGACGATTACCGTGACGGCAACGGCGACGCCCTGCACAGCCGCTATTGGCGGTACAGCGGCACCGCCATGGTGGGCTGGACCCCCGATGCCGACACCCTGATCAAGCTGACCTATGACGAGTCCGACGCCCAGGCCGCCATGCCCGGGAAGATGATGGACGGCACCATGTTCAAGCGCCAGGGCATCAACCTGGAAGCCAGCCGCGAGAACATCACCCCGCTTTTGTCCAAGGTGACCGGCTTGGTTTACCACAATTACGTGGACCACATCATGGACGCCTATTCCATGCGCTATAACACCAGCGGCATGATGGGGGCCGCGACCCAGGTCGATCATCTGATGCAAGGCGGCAAGCTGAGCGCCGAGTTGACCCCCGATGCCGCCACCATGGTGAACGTCGGTATCGACTACACCCATGACGAACATTCGACGCGGTCGCAGACCTTTGCCGAATATCGCAGCGGCGTCGGCCTGGACAGCAAGATGCGGGTGCGCGACATGGAATTCGACACCTTTTCGGGGTTCGGCGAAATCACCCGCGAGCTTTCGCCCCAAGACCGCGTCATCGGCGGCTATCGCCTGAGCCAGGTGCAGGCCACCCGCAACAACAAGCAACCCAATTGGGAAGACGACCGCACCCTGCACAGCGGCTTCGTCCGCTATGAACGCAACATGGATGTGGGCCTGCCGGTCACCACCTTCGCCAGCCTGGGCCATGTGGAACGCGCCCCCGATTATTGGGAACGCAACAAGGTGACCACCAGCAACCGTACCTTCACGCTGGCCACCGAGAAGACCGAGCAGGTGGACATCGGCGCCTTGTTCAAGCAGGGGAAGTGGCGTGGGTCGGCGTCGCTGTTCTACGCCTACACCGACGACTTCATCCTAGTCTTCGGCACCACCGACGCCAAAAGCGTCGAAGCCCGGCGCTGGGGCGGCGAGGGCGAACTGGCCTATCAGTTCCTGCCGTCGTGGAGCGTCGAAGGCACCCTGGCCTATGTGCATGGCTCAAACCTGACCGACAACGTCGCCTTGGCCCAGACGCCCCCCTTGGACACTTCGCTGGCGGTGAAGTACGACGACGGCACCTTCCTGGGCGGCCTGCACATGCGGGCGGTGGCCGGACAGCACCGTACCCATAACGGCTGGGGCAGCGTCATCGGCACCGACATCGGCGAGACTGGCGGCTTCGCCGTGTTCTCGGTGAACGGCGGCTGGCGGGTGACCGAAACGGCGACCTTGACCGCCGGAATCGACAACATCTTCGACAAGACCTACGCCGAACACATCAGCAAGACCGGCGCCTGGTCGGGGGCCGACCTGGCCGCCTACAACGACAACGTCCGCGTCAACGAACCGGGCCGCACCTTCTGGATGCGTGGTTCGCTGAAGTTCTGATCCCTGTTAGGATCGGTCAAGGCGGGCCGGTTCGCCGGTCCGCCTTGTTCCGCCTGCGGGGCGTCCCCACATGCGGTCCGACACAACTTAAGTGCAAGGACCGAAAATGGCTTCCATCACCTTGAAGGGCAACCCAGTGTCCACCGTCGGCGATCTGCCGGAATTGGGCGGCAAGGCCCCGGATTTTTCTTTGACCCGCACCGATCTTTCCGACGTCAGCTTGGCCGACCTGGCTGGCAAGACTGTGATCCTGTCGGTGTTCCCCAGTGTCGACACGCCGACCTGCGCCACCTCGGTGCGCAAGTTCAACGCCGAGGCGTCGAAACTGGCCGACACCGTGGTGATCTGCGCCAGTGCCGACCTGCCCTTCGCCCACAAGCGTTTTTGCGGCGCCGAGGGCCTGGACAACGTGGTGTCGGCGTCGGACATGCGCGACAAGGATTTCGGCAAGCGTTACGGCCTGACCATCACCAGCGGCCCGCTGGCCGGCCTGTTGGCCCGCGCCGTCGTGGTCATCGGCGCCGACGGTCTGGTCAAGCATGCCCAATTGGTGGCGGAAATCGCCGACGAACCCGATTACGCCGCTGCGCTAGCCGCCATCGGTTGATGCTGCCATCCATCCACGACTTTACCACCCAGGCTTTCGACCCCAGCCGCTATGCCCGGCTGGGGGACGGCTGGTGGGTGGCCGCCGCCGACGTCGAGGGCAGCACCTTGCTGGCCCAGCAAGGCCGCGACCGTGACGTCAACTTCGTCGCCGGCGCGGCGGTGGCGGTCATGGCGGCTTGCATCGGCGATCCCGCCACCCCCGCCGCTTGCCAGTTCGGCGGCGACGGGGCGGTGGCGGTGGTGCCGCCGCATCGGGTGGACGAGGTTCGCCGAGCCATGGCGGCCTTGGGGTGGTGGGCGACCAACGACATGGACGTGCCGCTGCGCGTCGGCATGGTGGCGGTGGCGGAGTTGAACGCCGCCGGCCATCAGGTGCTGGCGGCGCTCCACGATTTCGGCAATGGCAACGCCTTCGGGCAGTTCCTGGGCTCGGGCGTGCCTTGCGCCGAAAGCTGGATGAAGGCTGATCCGCGCTGGCGGGTGCCGCACCAGGAAGGCGAGGTTCCCGGCCTGGAAGGGCTGTCCTGCCGCTGGGAACCCATCCCGCCGCAACGCGGCCATGTCCTGTGCGTCATCATCGATCCGGTGGGTGACAACCTGACGGCGGTGGCTGAATTGTTGGCGCGGATGGAGACCGTCGTCCCCACCGCCTTGGCCGCCCCTTTGGGCGACGGCGAGGAGTTGCGGCCGGCCCTGGTGCCGCGGCCCAAGCTGCTGGGGATCGAACTGCGCGGCATGAAAGCCGGCAAACGGCTGGACCGACTGATCCGCGCCATGGCCGGAAGCTTCATCCTGGGGCTGGCCCATCGTCTGGGCGGCAGACTGGCCGGAGTGGACGAATACTTCTATCGTTGCAAGATGGCCGAGCGCTCCGATTACCGCAAGCTGGCGGGTGGCCCGCGTCTGGTTCTGGACGTCACCGCCGCCGAGGATGCCGGCATCGAGGCGCTGCTGCACGAAGCGGAAAGCCAAGGTCTGATCCATTTCGGCCTGGCCCGCAGCGAGGCGACCACCATGACCTGCATGGTCGGCGACTTTTCCGCCGACCGCCATGTGCATTTCGTCGATGGCCAGGGTCTGGGATTCTGGCGCGCCTCGGTGATGCTGAAGGACAAGCTCAAACCTGCGCCTTGACCGGTTCGACGAAGGTGGAGATGCGGCGCAACGCCCGCAATCGTTCCACCTGCGGTTCGCTGAGCCTGGTGTTGGCGGCCAGGATCAGGTGGCCGTTGGTCAAGCGGATGTCGGACAGCACCAGCGTTCCAGCCCTGAGCGCCGCCACCGGCACCTCGACCACGGTGACCGAGGTGGGGTCGTCGCGGGTGCAAAGCACTTCCTTGATCTTCTTCAACAGCAAGGGGTCATAGCGCTTTTCGTTCTTCTCCAGTTCGTGGAACGCTGCCGGCGTGGGGGCTCCCGCGCCTGAATATTCCAGCAAGTCCTTCAGGATTTTAAGGATGCGGGCATCCAGCGGGATCATGCCGCCCGACGGTCCCCCCTGGGGAAAGCCGGTGCCGTCGTAATTGCGGTCCTGCAAATGGACGATTTCGGCCACCGGCGCCAGTCGCGGGATGTTCATGATCAGGTTGCGGCCGGCTTCGGGGGCGCGTTCGAACAAGGATTCCTCGTCGGCGGTCAGGGGGGCGCCGTCGCGCTTCTTGGACAGCAGTTCCGGCGGGATCGACACCAAGCCCAAGGGCACCAGGGCGGCGGCCACTTCCAACTGCCAGCGCACCGGCAGGTTCAGTTCCTTGGTCAGCCGCCGCACCCACTCGCGTAGGCGGTTGCTTTGCGCCGAGGCGACGGGGTCGTTCATGGACACCACGTCCACCAAGAGCTTGACGCTGCCCGCCAGGGTTTTTTCCAGCAATTCCCGTTCCGCCGTCACCAGACGGTATTGTTCCAGTCCGGCGGTCAGGCCGACGGCCAGGGCCTCGGCCGGGCAGGGCTTGGTGAAGAAGCGGAAGATGTTGCCCAGGTTGATGGCGTCGATGGCGGTTTGCTGGTCGGCATTGCCGGTCAGCATCATGCGCACGGTGTCGGGCGAAGCCTGGCGGATCTTGGACAAGGTTTCGATGCCGTCCATGCCGGGCATGCGCATGTCGGACAGCGCCACGGCGAAGGGGGCGCCTTCGGCGTTGGCCTTTTTCACCTCTTCCAGCGCCGCTGCTCCACCTTCGGCGGTGACCAGGGTGAATTGCTTGCGCAATTGCCGCTGCAAGCCGGACAGCAGGTTGGGATCGTCGTCGATCAGCAAGATACGTTCGCTCATGGTGTTTCCTCGGCGCTGATGGACTGGGCCATCCTGGTCAACTGGGGCAACTTTGAAACCAGCCCGGCCTGGTGCACGTAGGCGCTGTCCAGGCGGCGCCCTTCGTCGACCCCCAGGGGCAGGGGCGGGAAGGCGGGGCCCAAGGCGCGGGCCAGATGCACCGCGCCGAGAAGAAGGTTGTCGGTGTGGCCGGCCAGGCTGGGCTGGGGCGCGTGGGCCACCGCTTCGACCATTTGGTCGGTGAAGCCCCACAAACCCAGCAGATAGGCCCCCACATGGCCGTGATGGACTCCGTAGGCGGCCATTTCCAGGGCGTGAACCGAGGATTGGGGGCCGGTCTGGGCGATGGTGCGCAGATAGGCATCGCCGTGGCAGTCCAGCAGAACCAGGGCGCCGACATTGGACAGCAGGGCGGCGCAGCCGGCGGCCTCGGCCTGGGCGGTGGTGGCCCCCAGGAATGCGGCCATGTTCTTGGCCAACCGGCTCAGTTCCAGCCCGTGACGGTTCAGTCCCTCGAGATAGGGGGCGACCTGGGCCGAGCCCGAGAACAGCCGGAAGATGGCGGTCTTGACCATCAGCGTCTGGATGGTTTCCACACCCAGGGTGCGCACCGCCTGCAACACCGAGTTGACCCTTTGCCCGATGCCGAAATAGGCGGAATTGGTCAACTTCAGGATTTCCACCGTCATGGCGGTGTCGGAGCCGATGATCGCCGCCACCGATGCGGTCGAACAAGCGGGGGAAGCCAGTTCGGTGTCCAGGCGGATGAACAAGTCGGGAAGGCTGGGCAAGGATTCCAGCCCGCCCAAGGCCCGGCGCATGGCCTCCGACGACAGCAGTCGGCGCAGGGCCAGGGGATGGCGGATGGCCTCGCGCAGGGACTCGCCCTCGCAAGGCTTGGCCAGGTACAGATGTGCCGGGCCGATGGTGCGCAGCACCGAGTCGCTGTCGGCGTAGCCCGACAGGATCACCCGGATGGTTTCCGGGTAATCCTGGCGGATGCGGGTCAGCAGGGCGGCGCCGTCCATGCCGGGCATGCGCATGTCCGACACCACCACGTCGAAAGGCCCGTTCTGGGCCATGGAAAACAGGGCGGATTCGCCGGACAGGTGGAATTCCATTTCCCACTCGCCGGTCATCGGCCGCATGAAGCGCTTCAAGCCTTGTAGGATGTTGGGTTCGTCATCGACGAAGCAGATGCGGGTCTTGTCGGTCATGCTTGGCCTGCCTCGGCGGAAGGGTCGACGGGAAGGGTGACGACGAATTCGGCCCCTTCTCCTTCGTTGCCGTTCACTTCCAGCTTTCCGTCATGCTTGATCTTGACCACGTCCAGGCAGATCGCCAAGCCCTGACCTGTTCCCTTGCCGACGGATTTGGTGGTGAAGAAGGGATCGAAGATTTTCTCCAGGATGGCCGGCGAGATGCCGGTGCCGCTGTCCTTGACGCTGACGCGAACGTATCCGTCCTGGTGGCTGGTCGCGACCTTAATGGTTCCGGGAAGCGGCTTGCCCGAGGCTTCGATGGCGTGGGCGGCGTTGACGATCAGGTTCAGGAACACCTGGTTGATCTCGCCCGCATGGCAGTTAACCAGGGGAAGGTCGGGGGCGAAGTCGGTTTCCAGTTTGGCCACCTGTTTCCAGGTGTTGCGCGTGACCGTCAGCGTGCTGTCCAGCGCCCGGTTGATGTCGGTCATCGCCTTGCCGGTGCTGCCGGGATGCGAGAATTCCTTCATGGACAGCACGATGCGCGACACTTGGCCGACCCCGTCAAGGGATTGCTGAAGCGCGGTGGGCAACTCGTCCTTCAAATAGTCGATGTCGGCGCTTTCCCAGGCGTGGGCGAAGTCCGGCGCGGTGGACAGCAAGTCGTGCGCCTGGTCCAGGACCTGGGTCATGTCGGACACCGCGTCGCGGACGAAGCGCAAATTGTCCCCCACATATTGGATGGGGGTGTTGATCTCATGGGCGATGCCGGCGGCCAATTGGCCGACGCTGGCCAGACGCGACGCCTGAAGCGCTTCCTGCTGGGCGTCCTTCAACTGGCGGATGTCGCGGAACGAGATGACGGCGCCGACGCATTTGCCCTGTTGGCGCAGCGGCGAGCAGGCGAAGGCGACGTTCAGCTTGCGGTTTCCTTCGACGATGAATACGGAATCGTCCTGACGCAACGGCGTGCCTTCGCGCATGACCTGCGGCAGCGGCGACTGGTTGAAGTCTTGCCCGGCCAGACGCAGGATCTGGTCCAGGTCGAAACCTTCGATGATCCCGCGGGCCAGCAGCGCGTGGGCCGAACTGTTGGCGAAGGTGACCATGCCGTTCTCGTCCACCACCAAGACTCCTTCGAACAGGTTTTCGGTGATGGAATGCAGCCGTTGCCGGGACGCCGCCAGTTCGGCGGTGCGCTCGGCCACCTGACGCTCCAGCACTTGCTGCTGTTCGGCCAGGGTGCGTTCGTAAAGGCGGCGCAAGGCGACGTCGCGGAACACCAGCACCGCCCCCATCACTTGCTCTTTTTCGATGGTTGGCGCGACCAGATATTCTACCTGGAGGGTGCCGCCACCGGCGTGCCGGAAGGTGGCGTCGTCCACCTTCTGCGCCAATCCGGCGGTGTAGGCGCGACGAACCGGGTTGTCGTCGCTGTCGCAATCCACCACCTTGCGGTAATCGGTGCCGACCAGGGCGTCGCCCTGCAGGCCCACCAAATCGGCGGCGGCGCGGTTGGCGAAGCTGACCCGGCCCATGGTGTCCAGGCCGATGATGCCGTCGCCGGCGGAATCGAGGATCAGTTGATAGCGGCGCGTCAGGCGGTCCAGCGCTTCCTCGCGTTCCTTCAGCAAGGTGATGTCGGTGCGCACCGAAACCACGCCGCCTTCGGCGGTGGAATACTCGCGCGACAACAGCCACCGACCGCCCCGCAATCGCAGAACCGATGGTTCCCCGTTGGCGGCGCGATGGATGGCCAGTCGTTCTTCCACCCATTCCTCGCGGCTCATGCCCTCGATGACGAACATGTCCAGCGTTCTTGGATTGCTGACGATGTCGGTGAAGGTGGTTCCCTGCGACAGCAGGTTGCCGATGGCGGAAAAGACCCGTTTGCACTCGTTGTTGTACAAGATGAGCCGGTCTTGCGCGTCGTAGACGGCGATGCTGTCGCTGATGCCCTCGATGGCGTCGGCCAGTTGCTGGCGGGCCTGTTGAGCCCGGCGCTCGGCCAGAACTTCGCGGGTGATGTCGGCGCCG
>JAIWOG010000159.1 GCA_020217035.1 Magnetospirillum sp.
ACGCCGCGATAGCCCAAGAACCTTTGCTGATGGTCGAACACCGGAATGCCGCTGATGCGGATGGTGCGGCCATCCTTGCCTCCCAGCGGGCCCACCGGGAACACCAGGTCGCGAAACGGCGCCCTGTCGGCCAGCGTCTCGAGATGCGCTTGCAAGATGGCCGGGTCGCAATCGGCCAGACCGAGGTCCAGGTACGAGAATCCCAGGATGGCCGACGGCTTGACCCCCAGCACGGCGCCGATGCGTTCGGAGACGAAGGTCAGACGGTTCTCGGTGTCCGTTTCCCAGAACCAGTCCGAGGCCGATCCCGCCAGGTCGCGGAAACGGCTTTCGCTTTCCCGCAATTCCTGTTCGGCCTGCTTGCGCGACGTGATGTCGCTGATGGTGGCGACGAACAACTGGCCGTCGTCCACATGGATCTCGGTCAGGATCAGCCACAGGGCGATCTGGCTGCCGTCGGCCTTGCGGCCCACGGTTTCGGTGCCTTCGGCCGGGGTGGGGACGCATTCGTGGTGGGGGACCAGGGTGTCCAGCCGCGCCCCCAGCAACTCGCCTTGTTCATAGCCGAAGATGGACATGGCGGCTTGGTTGCACGATTGGATGGTGCCGTCGGCATCCAAGGTGACCACCGCTTCCCCGGAATTGTCGATCACCGCCGCCAGCCGCGATTCGCTGTGCCGCAGCGCCGCTTCGCGCTGGGCGATGGCTTGCGCCATGCCGGCGAAGGCGTCCACCAATTGCCCCACCTCGCCGCCGGCACGGGGCAGGCGGATTCCGGCTTGGCCGGCGGCCAGCGCCGTGGCCGCCCGCATCAAGCCGGCCAGCGGGGTCAGCAGCCAGCGGGTTTGCAGGTGGACAACCAGGGCGGCGCCCAGCAACAGCAGGACGACAACCATCATTTCCATGTGCACCAGCACCTCCAGGCTTTGGGCGATGGAAGCGGTGATGTCGGTGGCGATGCTCAGCGTTCCCAAGTCACGGTTGCCGGCCATGACGGGAACTCTGAAGTGGGGAATGTCAGGGGGGACGGCGGCTTCGGTCAGCGGATACAGCAACCGTCCGTCGGGGCGATGAAGGGCAAGGGATCGCCACCACAGGCGATCCGCCCACACCCCGGTCAGGGTGTCGTGCAGCTTGGCGAAGTCGTTGGCCAGCAGGTCCGGCGCGATGGCCAGCGCCGCCATCCGCAGGGCTTGCTGCTCCGATTGCAGTTTGTCGGCGATCAGGCGTTGCTTCAACACGTCGAAGAGGACGAAGTGCATCACCGTCAGCACCGCGACCATCAGGGCGGCGAAGGGCAGCAGCAATTTGGTCCGGGCGCTCATCTCATTCTTCTTCGACATAGAAGTCTTGCAGGCCCAACTTGTCCAAGCCGGCATAATCCGCCGCACTGGCGGGCCTGGGGTCGCGCATGGGAATCTCGGCGACGCTGTTCTTTCCCTCCGGCGTGCCGGCCAAGGCCAGGAACGCCTGGACGATGGTGTCGCGCTGGGCTTTGCTCAGCCGCGGATGGGCGGTCAAGGGATGGGGGGGGAAGCTTTCGGTCTGGTACAGGATGCGCAATTTCTGGCGCGATTCGGCGGGGAACAATTCCAAGGTGGCGGCGATGCCGCCGGCGGCGTCGGCTTCGCCCAGGATCACCGCCAAATAGGCCGAGGAATGCGACTTGACGTATTTCTCGGTGACGGCGATGTGGTACTTGCGGGCGAATTCCGCCCGTGGCACCAAAGCTGCCCCCATGGCGTTGGGGGACGGAAAGGCCACCACCTTGCCGTTCAACTGCTCGACCCCGGTCAAAGGCGAATCCTTGGCCACCACGATGATGCCCGACAGGTCGCCGCCGAAATCGCGGATCAGAGGCACGTAGCCCTGACGCTTGCTGGCGACCACGTAATGATAGGGGTTCATGTAGGCAAGGTCGTATTCGCCGGCCATCAGGCTTTTCTCGAAGGCCGGGATGCTGGGGGGCACGTCCAGGCGGAAGGTCAGGCCGGTCTGGCGTTCCAGTCCATCCAGCAAAGGGCGCCAGACGGAATTGATGCGCCGAAGGTCGAATTGTGGAACCACCCCGACACTGATGGTTTCGGCGGCGAATGCCGAGGAGAGAGCCAGGAACGTGGCGACGATTGTCCCGAGTGCGATTGGTGTTCTCATTTTCTGCACTCCACGTTTAAAATCCAAACACATGCGTTTGAATTTTCTTGATAAAAAACTATTCGATATTTTTAATTTATATTAGTGGTGCTTGTGATTGTGCCAATTGTATTAAAGGTTTGTCTTCGTCATCCTTTAGTCGGAATCTGGCTCGGCATGAGATGGATTGCATTGGCAAACAATGCATCTGCAATAATCTGTCATGATTGGGGCAAAGTTCCGCAATGCTCGTTTGCTACCCATCCGGGTTGAATGCGGCGCAGCACGCGCCGACAGGCTTTGTAACCGGAGGGATCATGTCCGACCCCATTTATGAACGGGTGCGCAACAACCCGAAATTCGCCGAGCTGGTGCGCCGTCGCGGCCGTTTGGCGGCTCTGTTGTCGGTCATCGTGCTGGGTGCCTATTACGCTTTCATGATGGTGGTGGCCTTCGCCCCCGACCTGTTGGCCCAACCCCTGAGTGAAGGCGGGGCGCTGACCGTCGGCGCCCCCATCGGCGCCGCCATCATCGTCGTCTCGTGGTTGCTGACCGGGGTTTATTCGCGTTTCGCCAACGGCCCGTTCGAACAGTTGAACAACGACATCGTGCGGGAGACCCTGCAATGATCCGCATCGCATCCGCCACCCTGCTGGCGCTGCTGAGCGCCGCCCCGGCTTTCGCCGCCGGCGGCGATTTGGGCGCCATCGAAAAGCAGCCGGTCAACCTGTCGGCCATCGGCATGTTCCTGGCCTTCGTCGTGCTGACCTTGGGCATCACCTATTGGGCCGCCAACCGCACCAAGTCGGCCAGCGACTTCTACACCGCCGGCGGCGGCATCACCGGTTTCCAGAACGGCCTGGCCATCGCCGGCGACTACATGTCGGCGGCCACCCTGCTGGGGCTGTCGTCGCTGGTTTTCGCCAAGGGCTTCGACGGCTTCATCTACACCATCAGCTTCTTCGTCGGCTGGCCGATCATCTTGTTCCTGATGGCTGAACGCCTGCGCAACCTGGGCCGCTTCACCTTCGCCGACATCGCCAGCTATCGCCTGGACCAGTCGAAGATCCGCACCTTCGCCGCGCTCGGTTCGCTGGCGGTGGTGTGCTTCTACCTGATCGTCCAGATGGTGGGCGCCGGCCAGCTGATCAAGCTTTTGTTCGGCCTGGACTATGCCGTCGCCGTCATCCTGGTGGGCGTGCTGATGGTGGTCTACGTCACCTTCGGCGGCATGATCGCCACCACCTGGGTGCAGATCATCAAGGCTTGCCTGATGCTGGGCGGCGGGGCGCTGCTGACCCTGCTGGCGCTGCACCATTTCGGCTTTTCCTTGGAAGCCATGGCGCAAAGCGCGGTGGACTCGCACAAGGACGGCATCAAGGCCATGGGGCCGGGCACCATGCTGGCCGACCCGGTTTCCGCCGTTTCCATGTCCCTGGGCCTGGTGTTCGGCACCGCGGCGCTTCCGCATATCATGATGCGCTTCTTCACCGTGCCCAACGCCCGCGAAGCCCGCAAAAGCGTGTTCGTGGCGTCCGGCATCATCGGCTTCTTCTTCCTGCTGGTCTGCATCCTGGGCATGGCGGCGATCACCATCGTCGGCACCGATCCCCAGTTCTTCGAAGGCGGCAAGGTGGGCGGCAAGCTGCTGGGCGGCGGCAACATGCCGATCATGCATCTGTCCAAGGCGCTGGGCGGCGACCTGTTCCTGGGCTTCTTGTCGGCGGTGGCCTTCGCCACCATCCTGGCGGTGGTGTCGGGCCTGGCCTTGGCCGGCGCTTCGGCCATTTCCCACGACATCTACGCCCGCGTCATCAAAAAGGGCCAGTGCACCGAGCAAGAGGAATTGCGGGTGTCCAAGCTGGCCTCGCTGTTCCTGGGCGCCCTGGGCGTGCTGTTGGGCATCGCCTTCGAGAAGCAGAACGTCGCCTTCCTGGTCGGCCTGACCTTCGGCATCGCCGCTTCCGCCAACTTCCCCATCCTGATCCTGTCCATGTACTGGAAGGGCCTGACCACCAAGGGCGCCCTGTGGGGTGGCCTGGCCGGCCTGATCTCGGCGGTGACCTTGGTCATCCTGTCCAAGGCGGTGTGGGTGGTGGTGCTGGAAAACACAGCCCCCATCTTCCCCTACGAGCATCCGGCCCTGTTCTCGATGACCCTGGCCTTCCTGGTCACCATCGTGGTGTCCAAGCTGGACCGATCGGAACAGGCCAAGGCGGAAATCGCCGCCTATGACGATCAGTTCGTGCGCTCGCAGACCGGCATCGGCGCCGCCGCCGCCAGCAGCCATTGAACTTTTCACTTGCCTAAACACTCTCCGCCGGGCCTTAAAGCCCGGCGGATTTGTTTTTGAAGGGACCATCATGCTTGTTGCGGCCACCCACAGCGGCTCTTTTCACGCCGACGACGTCTTCGCCTTCGCCATCCTGAAGGCGGCCACGGGGGGGCAGGTGCGCCTGACCCGCTCGCGCGAGGCGGCGGATTGGGACGCGGCGGCGGTGGTGTTCGACGTGGGCAACGTCTACGACCCGATCCTGGGGCGTTACGACCACCACATGCGCGACAAACCGCTGCGCGACAATGGCGAGGCTTATTCCTCGGCCGGGCTGATCTGGCGCGATTACGGCCGCGACGCCATCGCCCGGCTGTGCCCGGCGGCCTCGGCCACGCAGGTCGAAGTGATCTGGTCCAAGATGGATGCCGGACTGATCCGCGATATCGATCTGATGGATAACGGCGCCATGCAGCGCCATCCGGGGCATTTTTCCACCGTCTTGGAAACCTTCTGCCCGACCTTCGCCGAAGCCGGCACCGACGAGGATTCCTGCTATTATCAGGCGGTGGGCCTGGCCGACCAGGTGCTGGCCCGCGCCGTGGCCCAGGGTTTCGCGGCAGCGCAAGCCCAGGACGCGGTGGCCCAGGCCGCAGCCAATGCGGAAGACCCGCGCATCGTGGTGCTGGATACCCGCCTGCCGTGGGACGACGCGGTGTTCGACCTGGGACTGAACCACGTGCTTTACGTCATCCGCCCCGCCGGCAAGGATTGGACCGTATCCGCCGTGCCGCCCCAGCGAGGCTCGTTCGGCCAGCGTAAATCGCTGCCCGCCGCCTGGGGGGGGCTGCGCGATCAGGCATTGGCCCAGGTCTGCGGCGTGGCCGACGCCACTTTCTGCCATTCGGCGCTGTTCGTCTGCGGGGCATTAAGCCGGGAAGGGGCTGTGACCATGGCGCAGATTGCGATTCTACAATAAGCGTTATGCAATCAAAAGTGATATTTGTGGAAGAATTGATATCCCTATGGTAATTTCCTCTCTGGCGGTTTCGTTACTGTTGGAGGGGGCTTTGCAGGATCTCGGCTCGCGGTTGATCGACACCCATTGCGATCAGGTCAAGGATGCGGCCCATAGCGGTCGCCTTCCCCTGGTTCTGACCCTGACTTGGTCACTGATGTGGCTGTGGGCCATTTACTCCAACAACTACACCCTTGAAGACGGGTTGCGCCAACGAACGATTTATTTCCTGACCGGCCTGGATTTGGCGATTGCGTCGGTGGAGCCGCCGTCCCAACAACAAGGGACGCCGCTGCCGGTGGTAAACAAGGATGTCGCCGAGAAAGTTTCCAGCTTTGTTAATGCCTGCCATGAAATAATCTATCGCCCTTATGAAGGAAGTAATGCGAATTTTGCTTCGATAGCCAAGCAAATAGACTCCTTGGTGAAGGCTGTTAATAGTTTGGGCGGTGGTGTTAAAAAGGAAGATCTTAAGGAGGGTGAGCGTATATTATTGTCAGGTTTCATGAAAAATTGTCGAGCTGTCATTAATGGTCGGTTGGTTAATGAAGAAAAATCCGTGTATGAAAATAGGAAGATAAATTTACCTGGTGGTTTTGGTCGTCTTTTTGTGATGGATTTTGGTATTATTGGTGGTATAAGTTTTATTGTAATACTTATGTGGCAATTTATGTCTTTGCGACGCACAGAATTGTCTGTTCGTTCTTTTTTTGAGCCTGGCTCTCTGAATTTTTCTGATAAGAATGGATTGTTATTGCGTCCATTTACGTCGCGTTATCTCCCAAGTCATATGGTTTATGGGTTCCAGGCTATTTCAGAGCGTTTCTTTCTGATTTCTTCAGCATCGGATCGACGCTTAACCGTGACGGCTGTATTTCTGCTCACCTTTCCCTTGGTTCCGGCCGTATGGGATGCTGTCGATGCCTTGGGTTACATCAAGGCCGGGGGCTGGGAATCGCGGCTTTATTACGCTTTGGTGTTGCAGTTCCTGATCTTGGGTTTGATTGGCGTTCTGGTTGGCTTCAACATCGCCAGCATATGGCGCACTCAGTATTTGGTGCAGGCTTGGCAGTTGGCTTGCCGTCATGTATGGGGCAAGCAGATGGAGCGGGAAGCTGAGGCTAGCCAGCCCGCGCGCCGTGTTCGGGTTGATGTGCGGAGCCATCGTGCCGAGGTTGTGTTACGGGCCGACGATGCGGGCTGCAAAGGGGAGGGGTGATATATCGGGCTTGCGGAAATTGGTCATACCATTTAAATCTGGGCGGAACACAACCCGATAACGGGAACGTCCTTATGCCCGCACATGTCACACCGCCGGCCCGGATGCCGAAGAATGTCTATTATTTCGGCACCTGTCTGGTAGACCTGTTTTTCCCCGATGCCGGCCTGGCCGGCATGGAGCTGTTGAAGCGCCAGGGGATCCGGGTGGTCTTCCCGCAAGGCCAAAGCTGCTGCGGCCAGCCCGCCTTCAATTCCGGCCACCGGTCGGAAGCCCGCGAGGTGGCCCGCGCCCAACTGGACGCCTTCCCCGAGGACTGGCCCATCGTGGTGCCGTCGGGGTCGTGCGCCGGCATGATGCGGGTGCATTATCCCGATCTGTTCAAGGGTGACCGTGACGAGGAGCGGGCCAAGGCTTTCGCTGGCCGGGTCTATGAATTGTCGTGGTTCCTGGTCCATGTCCTGGGCCTGGACACCAAGCTGGTGGACAAGGGCGAGAAGGTGACGGTGACCTGGCACGGGTCCTGCCATTCCATGCGCGAGATGGGGGTTGTCGACGAACCCAAGCGGCTGATCCGCGCTTTGTCCAACGTCACCTTGGTGGAAAATCCGCGCGAAAAGGAATGCTGCGGTTTCGGCGGCACCTTCGCGGTGCGCCAGCCCGAGGTTTCCGCCGCCATGGTCGCCGACAAGATCGCTGCCATCGGCCAGACCGGCGCATCCCGCGTGGTGTCGGGCGATTGCGGCTGCCTGATGAATATCGGTGGCGCCTTGGACAAGGCGGGCAAGCCGACACGGCCGCAGCATCTGGCGGAATTCCTGTTGGAGCGCTGCCATGACCAGTGATTTTTCCACCCGTGCCCACGACGCGCTGAACAACCCGCAGCTTCGCGCCAATTTTCGCCGCGCCATGGACGGTCTGATGACCAAGCGGGCGGCGCAGTTCGAAGACAAGGACAACTGGCATGCGCTGCGTGCCCGTGGCGCCGCCATCAAGGCCCGCGCCTTGGCCCGCCTGCCCGATTTGCTGGAAGAATTCGAGCAAAAGGCCATTGCCAACGGCATCAATGTGCATTGGGCGGAAACTACCGCCGACGCCAACCGCATCGTCCTGGAAATCCTGACCGCCCATGGCGCCAAGAAGGTGATCAAGGGCAAGTCCATGGTGAGCGAGGAAATGCACTTGAACGCCCATCTGGAAGCCCACGGCATCAAGGCGGTGGAATCCGATTTGGGCGAATACATCATCCAGCTGGCGGGCGAGGCGCCCAGCCATATCGTCATGCCCTGCATTCACAAGAACAAGGGCGAGATCGCCCAGTTGTTCACCGACAACATCGAGAACCAGCCCTATACCGAGGATGTCGATGCCCTGACCGCCGCCGCCCGTCAGGTGCTGCGACGCGAATTCGCCAGCGCTGACGCTGGCCTGTCGGGGGCCAATTTCCTGGTCGCCGAAACCGGGTCCCTGGTGCTGATCGAAAACGAAGGCAACGGCCGGCTGTCCACCACGCTACCGCCCTTGCACATCGCCGTGGCCGGCATCGAGAAGCTGGTGGAAAAGCTGGACGACGTGGCGCCGCTTTTGGCGCTGCTGCCGCGCTCGGCCACCGGTCAGGCGATCACAACTTACGTCAACATGATCAGCAGCCCGCGCAAGGCGGGCGAAAAGGACGGGCCGCGCCAAGTGCATCTGGTGCTGCTGGACAACGGCCGGTCCCGCGTCTACGCCGACGAACAATTGCGCGACACCCTGCGCTGTATCCGCTGCGGCGCCTGCATGAACCATTGTCCGGTCTATTCCCGCGTCGGCGGCCACACCTATGGCTCGGTCTATCCCGGCCCCATCGGCAAAATTCTGACCCCGCAATTGGCGGGGCTGGATTGCGCCGGCGACTTGCCGCATGCGTCCACCCTGTGCAACGCCTGCGTCGAGGTCTGTCCGGTGCAGATTCCCATCGCCGACATCCTGGTGCGGCTGCGCACCGAAGCGGCCGAACCCAGCACCAGCCCAGCGGTCAAGGGCGCCGGATCGGGGCATTCGGCGGTGGAAAGCGCGGTGTGGAAGGGCTGGCAGGCGATGTACGCCCATCCCGCCGCCTACAAGGTCGGCACCAAGGCGCTGTCGGTGGTGGGCAACCTGATCCCTGCCGCCGCGCCGTTGTTGAAGCAATGGACCAGCGTCCGGTCCAAGCCGAAATTCGCGGCCAAGACCCTGCACGAACTGGCCCGTGAAAAGGGATACGACCATGAGTGAGGCGCGTGCCAACATCCTGGCCCGGCTCAGGGCCGCTCCGCGTCTCCAGCCGCCGGAACGCCCGCAATGGCAGGCCCCCGGCTTCAATGACCGCCTCGATCGCTTCCGAGTGATGATCGAGGCGGTGCACGGCGAGGTTCATCTGGTCTCCGCCGACACATGGCGGGCGCATTTGCGCAAGGTGTTGGCGGAAAAGAACGTCGCCCGCGTGCTGGCGGCGCCGCATCTGGGGCTGGATTGGGACGATATGGTCGCCTATGACGCGCCGGTCGAGGATTTCAAGGACCAACTGGTTTCGGGCATCGACGCGGCGGTGACCACCACGCGCGGCGCCATCGCCGAAACCGGGTCCTTGGTGGTGGTGCCCGACATGGACGAACCGCGCCTGGCCTCGTTGTTGCCGCCCATCCACGTGGCGCTGCTGAACGCCGGCGACATCGCCGACAACCTTGCCCAGATCATGGAGAAACAGGGCTGGGCGGCGGCGATGCCCACCAACCTGCTGCTGATCTCGGGGCCGTCCAAGACCGCCGACATCGAACAGACCCTGGCTTATGGCGTCCATGGTCCCAAGGAATTGATCGTCCTGGTGCTGCAATGAGCGTGAAATCCCGTCTGTCTTCGGTGATCCCGGCTGACCGCCTGATCGACGACCCGCTGCGCCTGTTGGCCTATGGCACCGACGCCAGCTTTTACCGGCTGATCCCCAAGCTGGTGGTCAAGGCCGATACCGAGGCCGAAATCAAGGCGACGCTTGCGGCCTGCGCCGAGGAAGGGGTTTCGGTCACCTTCCGTGCCGCCGGAACCTCGCTATCGGGGCAAGCGGTCAGCGATTCGGTGCTGCTGTTGCTGGGCGACGGCTGGGGCGGCGCGGTGGTGGAACAAGGCGGCGCCCGCATCCGCCTGCAACCGGGCGTCATCGGCGCCGAGGCCAATCGCCGGCTGGCGGCTTTCGGCCGCAAGATCGGCCCCGATCCGGCCAGCATCGATTCGGCCAAGATCGGCGGCATCGCCGCCAACAACGCCAGCGGCATGTGTTGCGGCACGGCGCAGAATTCCTATCGCACCATGTCCTCCATGCGGCTGATCCTGGCCGATGGCA
>JAIWOG010000160.1 GCA_020217035.1 Magnetospirillum sp.
CCTTGGTGGACACCGGCAACCCGGAATCGGTCGCGGCCTTTCGCGCCAGCCATGGGGCATTGCTGGAAAAGCTGGCGGAATTGGGCGAACGAACCCGCGCCGATGCCCCCCTGGCCGCCCGCATCGCCAAGAAATTCGCCATCAAGAACACCACCGGCTACGCGCTGAACGCCCTGGTGGATTATAGCGATCCCATCGACATCCTGACCCATCTGATGATCGGCTCGGAAGGCACGCTGGGCTTCATCGCCGAGATCACCTACGACACCGTGCCCGACCACGCCGACAAGGCCAATGCCTTGGTGTTCTTCGCCGATGCTGCCCTGGCGGCCCAGGCGGTGGCGCGGCTGAAATCGGCCCCGGTCTCGGCGGTGGAACTGATGGACCGCGCCGCCCTTCGTTGCGTCACCGGCAAGCCCGGCATGCCCGACGGTCTGGCCGACCTGCCCGACAGCGCCGCCGCGCTGTTGGTGGAAAGCCGCGCCGCCGACGCGGCCGGCCTGCAAGACAACATCTCTGCCATCATCCGCAGTTTGGACGGCATCGCCACCATCGGCCCGGTGACATTCACCACCGACGCCGACGAGGGCGCCAAATACTGGAAGATCCGCAAGGGCCTGTTTCCGGCGGTGGGGGCGGTGCGGCCCGTTGGCACCACCGTCATCATCGAGGACGTGGCGTTCCGGGTGGAAGATCTGGCCGCCGCCACCACCGATTTGCAGGCGCTGTTCCTGACACACGGCTATACCGAGGCGATCATCTTCGGCCATGCCCTGGAAGGCAATTTGCACTTCGTCTTCACCCAGGATTTCGGCAGCGAATCGGAAGTGCGCCGCTATGGCGCCTTCATGGACGACGTGGCCAAGCTGGTGGTCGAGAAATACGACGGTTCGCTGAAGGCCGAGCACGGCACCGGCCGCAACATGGCGCCCTATGTGGAAATGGAATGGGGGGCGGCGGCCACCGCCCTGATGTGGGAGATCAAGGGCTTGCTGGACCCGGCCGGCATGCTGAATCCCGGCGTCATCCTGAATCGCGACCCGCAAGCCCATCTGAAGGACTTGAAGCCGCTGCCCGCCGCCGACCCGCTGGTCGACACCTGCATCGAATGCGGCTTTTGCGAACGCATGTGCCCCAGCCACATGCTGACCCTGTCGCCCCGCCAGCGCATCGTCGGCTGGCGCGAGATGGCGGTGGCGGCGCCCGATCGGCGCCAGGAAATCGGCAAACTTTACGATTATTACGGGCTGGAGACCTGCGCCGCCTGCGGTCTGTGCGCCACCGCCTGTCCGGTGGGCATCGAGACCGGCAGCCTGACCAAGGCTTTGCGCGGCCGCAAGCAGGGCATCGTCGCCCGCAAGATCGGTCAGTTCGCCGCCGACCATTACGGCGCCATGATGGGGCTGACCAAGCTGGGACTGGCGGCGGCCGAGATGGCCGACACCGTGGCGGGTACGGCGCGCAACCGCCGCCGTCTGCCCACCCCGGCGCGGCCCAAGCTGCAAGGCGGCGGGGCAGGGGAGGACGTTGTCGTCTACGCGCCGTCCTGCGCCACGCGCAACATGGGGCCGGCGCTGGCCGACCCGGTCAAGCAATGCCTGCCCGACGCCACCGAAACCCTGCTGAAGAAAGCCGGTTTCCGCGTCGTCATCCCGGCGGGCTTGGGCAATCTGTGCTGCGGCCAGCCATGGGACAGCAAGGGCATGACCGACATCGCCGATGCCAAGGCCCAGGAAATGGCCGACGCGCTGCTGAAGGCCAGTGAAAACGGCAGATGGCCGGTGATCATGGATACCGCCACCTGCACCTTGCGGCTGAAGGCGTTCCTGCCCATCCTGGACGCGGTCGAGGCCCTGCACGATCTGATCCTGCCGCGCTTGACGCTGAAGCCGCTGAAGGGCGCGGTGATGCTGCACATCCCGTGTTCGGTGCGCAAGATGGGGCTGGAAGACAAGCTGCTGGCGGTGGCCCGCGCCTGCGCCGAGACGGTGGTGGTTCCCGACGGCGTCACCTGCTGCGGCTTCGCCGGCGACAAGGGCTTCACCACCCCGGAACTGAACGCTCACGCCCTGCGCAAGTTGTCAGTCCCCGATGGCTGCCACGAAGGCTTTTCCGCCAACCGGACCTGCGAAATCGGGCTGGCTGACCATTCCGGCATCCCTTATCGTTCGATCATCCATCTGGTCGAACGAGTGTCTTAGAAATGCAGGTTGTCTTCGACGTGGCGCTGCCGGTCTTCGCCATTATCCTGGCGGGCTATGGCGGCGGACGGACGGTGTTGGGTCAGGAAGCCTCGGCGGCGCTGTCGGCTTTCGTTTACTGGTTCGCGCTGCCGGCGGTGTTGCTGCTGTCCATGGCCCGCCAGCCCCTGGGCGACATCTTCAATTTGAACTTCATCGGCGCCTTCCTGGGATCCATGCTGATGGTCTACGCCCTGGGCTGGGCCTTGGGCTGGCTGAAGGGGCGGGGCGACGGGCCGGAAGTGAACTCGTTGCAGGCGCTGAACGCCAGCTTTTCCAACACGGGCTACATGGGCATTCCGCTGTTCCTGGCCGCCTGGGGCGCCGAAAGGCTGTTGCCGGCCATCATCGCCACCGTGATCATGAGCGTGGTGATGATCGGCCTGGCTGTCATCGCCATGGAAATGGCCCGCTCGCACGGCCATGGCTTGGGCCGCGCCTTGGCCAGCGTCGGCAAGGGGCTGGCCAAGAACCCGCTGATCGTGTCGTCCTTGGCCGGGTTGGCCTGGAACCTGACGGGACTGCCGGTGCCGCAACCGGTGGTCAACCTTTGCCAGTTGATGGGGGCGGCGGCCGGTCCGTGCGCCCTGTTCGCCATCGGGGTGTTCCTGGCCGGGCGGCCGCTTGATCTGGGGCTGCGCCATGTGGGCTGGCTGGTGCCGCTGAAATTGGTGGTCCACCCGCTGCTGGCCTGGGCGCTGATGGAAACCGTGTTCCCGCTGGACCGCTTCTGGACCGGAGCGACGCTGCTGCTGGCGGCGCTGCCCACCGGGGCGCTGACCTTCGTCATGGCCAACCAGTACAAGGTCTATGTGGAACGCACCTCGCAGGTAATCTTGCTGTCCACTTTGGCCTCGGTGCCGGTGCTGTCCCTGATCCTGGTCGTCTACGCTGGCCGGTAATACCAATTTCCGCCCTGAGGCGGGGGCGGGCTTCCGACCAAGGTCGGGTGTCGAATCCAAAAAGAGGATACGGTTAACACCTCCGTGCCGTTTCTTCGCGATTAGGGCGCGGCTAGTATCAAGTCACGCCGAAAGGTTGGAGGTGGTCACCGCGATCCCCGATCTCCTTCCACCGACTGGATAGGCGGTTCGTCCTCCGTTCCCCCCCCCAGGACGACGCTCCGCCCAAGGCCGCCGCCCGCGATCCCCCTCCCCCCTGCGGGCGGCGGTGCCTTGTTCGAAAATTAATCACTATTCAAAATTGCCTTGGTTTTGAGCATTGGGTAGTCTGGGAACGCTTCCGCCGAAGCGACCAGAGAGCATCCCCATGAGCGATATCGAAACCCTGAAGGCGGCCGTCAAGAAACTCTCCACCCAGGCGACCCAGGCCAAGATGGACTTGCACGACCTGTCCGAGGAATTGCCGGTGAACTGGGAAAGCATCCCCGACGTCGCCGCCCGCTGCCACGACCTGCACGCCAAGCTGGCGCAAGCCCGCAAGGATTTGAAGGCGGCCGGCGGCTAAGCCAACTCGACCACCTCGACTTCGTCGGTGCTGATGGTCCACGGCACGAAGATGCGGGCGACGCGGGCGAAGCGGTCGGGGGCGTCGGTGGCCAGATAACGGACGCGGGCGCGGGCCGGGTCACGGCTGGCGGCCAGTCCGCGATGGTCCAGCAAGTCCTCGACCGAGCGGGCCGTGGTGGTGGCCGAATCGATGATGGCGGTTTCCGCCCCCACCACGCGGCGCAGCAGGTCGGAGAGGGCCGGGAAATGGGTGCAACCCAGCAACAGGCAATCGCCGCGGTTTTCTGCGTCGGCCCCTTGGAACAGCGGGTCCAGGTAATGCTTGGCCAATTGTTCGGCGATGGGGCCGTCGGTCATGCCTTCTTCCACCATGGACACGAACAGCGGGCAGGCTTTGGAAATGACCCGGGCGCCGGGGCGTGAATTGTGGATGGCCCGCGGATAGGTGCCGGCCTGCACCGTGCTGTCGGTGGCGATGACGACGATGCGGCCCTGGGCGCTGGCCAAGGCGGCGGCGCTGGCGCCGGGTTCGACCACGCCGATGACCGGCAAGCCAGGGAATTCTGCCCGCAACGCTTCCAGCGCATGGGCGGACGAGGTGTTGTCGGCCACCACCAGCGTCTTGATACCCATGCGCACCAGGGCGTGGGCGGCTTGCAGGGCGTAATGGCTGACGGCGGCGGCGCTTTTGGTGCCATAGGGCAGCCGCGCGGTGTCGCCCAGATAGATCAGCGATTCGGCGGGCAGGCGTTCCCGCAAGGCTTTCAGGACGGTCAGCCCCCCCACGCCCGAGTCGAAGACACCAATGGGAAGGTCGCGGTCAGCGGTCATGTCGGCTTCCTTGATCGTCTGAAAAGGCATTCCGTATACATATAGCGGCTTGGCCTTGTCAGCGGATTGGTCTAGCTTCGCGCCTTGTACAGGACGGGGGCAGTGATGAGCAAGGACGCGAACGTGCCGGCATCCAAGGAGGTGCTGCTGCAACTTCAGTTCACGCCGTTGTTTGCGGGTCTGCAGGAAAGTGACATTCGCAGCCTGGTCGAGGGGGCGCGGGTGGTTGCCTTCGTCCATGAACAGCAGATTTATCAAGCCGGCGACACCGTGGTGGATTTCTACGTGGTGATGGACGGCCACGTGGAACTGTCCGTCGACAACGACGGCCGCCGCAGCGTTGTCGAGGTGGCGCGGCGCGGCACCGTGCTGGGCGACGCTGCCCTGTTCGGCGACGGCCGCTTCCTGATGAGCGCACGGGTGCTCAATTCGGCCCAATTGCTGGCCATTCCTGCCGCGTCCTTCCTGGAAAAGCTGGCGGGCCGCAAGGACATCGTGTTCCACATGCTGTCCACCATGTCGTTTCGCCTGCGCATGCTGGTGCGCCAGATCGCCGAACTGAAACTGAAGACCACCGCGCAACGCCTGGGCTCGTTCCTGCTGTCCCTGGCCGAGGCGGAAGAAGGGCGGGTGCAGGTGCGCTTTCCCTATGACAAGAAGCTGGTGGCCGACGAATTGGGCATGAAGCCGGAAAGCCTGTCCCGCGCCCTGGCCAAGCTGGCCAAGCTGGGGGTGGAATCCAAGGCCGACAACGTGGTGGTCATCGCCGATTTGGACGCCCTGCGCGATTTTTGCGTCGAAGACGATTTGGGGTAAGCGAAATGGCCGGATTGTCTGCTGCCGACATCACTCTTTGCGCCCAAGCGCCGTTGTTCGCGGCCTTGAAGCCCCAGGAACTGTCCTTCCTGCTGGAAAACGCCCAGGCGGTGTCCTATGCCGAGACGCAATTGCTGTTCAGCCAGGGCGACGACGCCCTGCATTTCTTCGTGGTACTGGACGGCCGCGTCAACATCTTCGCCCTGACCGAAACCGGCGACCAATCCATCATCGAGGTGTTCGACGGAATCTCGACCTTCGCCGAGGCGGCCATCTTCTCATCGGGCAAATACCCGCTCAATTGCGAGGTCTTGGCCGGCTCGCGGCTGGTGCAGGTGCCGTCGGCGCCGTTCCTCAAGCGTCTGGGCGACAATCCGCGTCTGGGATTCCATCTGCTGTCGGGCTTGTCGCGCTGGCAGATGCGCATGATCCACGAAATCGCCGAGTTGAAAAGCAAGTCGCCGGGTCAGCGTCTGGCGTCGTTCCTGCTGGCCCTGGCCCGCGACGCCGACGATGGAGTACAGGTGCGTCTGCCCATCACCAAGGCGGCGCTGGCCAGCCGCATCGGCATCGCTCCGGAAAGCCTGTCCCGCGCCTTGGCCCGCCTGAAGGAAGTGGGGGTGGAAAGCCATGGCCGCGAAGTGGTGCTGACCGATCTGGCCGCTTTGCGCCGTCTGGTGCGCGAGGACGACGCCTCTTAACGAACATCAAGGTTCGCGGCAACGCAATAACGCACGCTTCGGTCATCATCGCCGGAGCATGCCATGGTTGGTGTCGTCGAACTCTCTTCCCGTCCGTTGCAAGACAGTCCGCCCGCTTGGCTGGCCCTGGCGCTGGATTTGCCGTCGCTGGACGTGCGCAGCGCCTTGGCCCAGGGGGAAGACCCGCTGGGTCTGCTGATGGAAGCTTCCGATGCTGTCGAGTTCGGCGGCTTCCTGGTGGTGGACGCCCCTTTCAACCCGTCGCCCTTGCGTCGCATCCTGGCGGCCCGTGGCTTTTCGTCCTATGGGCGCTGCCTGGAGCCCGGGCATTGGCGGGTCTATTTCCATCTGAACGGTGCCGCCGACTGGGAACACGATTCCGAGGTGGCGCTGCTGGAAGAAGGCGCCATGGTGTGGCGCGAGGCCGACGGTCTGCACGTGGACGTGCGCAAGCTGCGGCCGCCTTATCCCATGCTGGCCATTCTGCGGTTGATCGATTCGTCGCCCGACCTGACTGGCCTGGTGGTCCACCACGAGCGCATGCCGCAATACCTGCTGCCGGAACTGGCCGAGCGCGGTTGGTCCGTGGCCCGGGTGGTGGAAGAGTTCCAGGATGTGCGCCTGTGGCTTGAACGGGGCGCTTGATGTTCGCCGGCGCGTTCATGATGGGGGCCAAGGATCGCTTGCTGCCGCCCAGCATTCCTTTCCGCTTCTTCGCTTCGGCCATTCTGTTCCACGTCGCCGGCTGGCTGGTCCTGGCCTGGGGGAGCGAGTCCGTCCCCGGGTTCCTGGGTGGGACCGGGGCGGTGCTGGCCGCCCTGCATCTGGTGACCCTGGGGGTGCTGGCCATGACCGCCATGGGGGCCGCCTATCAGATGCTGCCGGTGGCGACGCGCCGCCAATTGGGGCCGGCCTGGGCCTGTTCCTTTAGTTGGTGGCTGTTCACACCCGGTGTCGTCCTGCTGTCCTTGGGGCTGGGCACCGGCTGGCCGGTGGCCCTGGATGGGGGGGCGGCGCTGTGCGTCGCCGGCTTGTCGCTGTTCGGTCTGTTGGTGGGGCGCAACCTGGCGCAGGTGGGCGACCTGCCGGCGGTGACCTGGCCGGCCTGGGTGGCCGTGGGCTCGTTGGCCGGATTGCTGGTCCTGGCGGTGCTTCTGGTCATCGACATGGATGTTGGAATACTGGAAAACCGGCCGGCGGTGGCCGCCGCCCACGCGGTGCTGGCCGGCTATGGCTTCATGGGCATGCTGGTGGTGGGGTTCTCGGCGGTGCTGGTCCCCATGTTCGTGCTGTCCAAGCCGGTCGAGGACCGCGATGGCAAGCGGGTGGCCGTGGTCGCCGGCCTGGCTCTGCTGGCCGGGCTTGCCGGCATGGCGACGGCGTGGTCCTGGTTGCTGGTGGTGGCCTGCCTGCTGGGCCTGGTCGCCGTGGGACTTTATTTCGCCATGCAACGCCGCGTTCTGGCGTCGCGCATGCGCAAGAAGCTGGAGCCGTTCTTCCGCCTGCTGAAGGCGGGATGGTTGTTGCTGGTGGTGTCGTTGCTGGTGGCGCTGGCGCTGGCCTTCGAGGCGCCGGTCGCGCGGCTGGCGCCGTTATGGGCCTGGCTTTTGGTGTTCGGCTGGCTGCTGTCGTTCGCCACCGGCATCCTGCAACGCATCGTCCCGTTCCTGGCTTCCATGCATTCCGGCGCCAAGGGCGGCAAGCCGGTGCTGTTGTCACACCTGACCCACCAGCGCCTGCTGGACCTGCACGCGGCGCTGCACGGCGGCGCCTTGTTGTTGATGGCGGCCGCCATGGTATTCGACCTGACTTCCCTGGCCCGCTTGGCGGCGCTGTCCGGTTTGGCCGGGGCCCTGGCCTTCGCCGCTTTCGCCGGCGTCCTGATGACCCGCTATCGCGCCCACGAACGTCGTTCTCAGTCTTGAAGGATTCGCAAATGTTGTTTCAGTCGCAGATCGGTTCCCTGCTGCACCAGGACCATATGACCACCATCGAGACCCTGCAAGGGCTGGAAGAATTGCTGGGTGCGCATCGCAAGCCGCCGGTGGTGGACCCTGGCCTGGCCGAAAAGCTCGGCGCCTTGGCCGCCACCTTGCGCGCCGAGGTGGAAAGCCATTTCGCCTTCGAGGAAGGCCACCTTTTCCCGCTGTTCATGTCCAAGGGCGAAACCGGCATCGTCATGATGCTGACCCACGAACACCGGTCCATCCTGCCCATGGCGGTGCGGGTGGCCGACCTGGCCCATGCGGCGGTGGCGCAAGGCTTCGACGAGCAAAGCTGGCGCGACTTCCGCGACACCGGGGCGGAACTGGTGGAACGTGAGATTTTCCATATCCAGAAAGAAGAAATGGGGCTGCTGGCCGCCATTTCCGCCCTTCTGAACGAATCCGAGGACGCCGCCTTGGCGGCGACCTACACCGAAACCGTCAAGTAACAGGGGAGATGAGGGGGGTTATTCCTCGTCGTCCAGATCGTCCAAGGCGGCGGCCGGCAGGATGGTGACGCCGGTGCCGTCTTCGTCTTCCAGCAGCACCAAGTCGCCTTCGATACGGTCGTCACCTTCGGCGACGACGTTGAAATAGTACCAAATATAGGCGATGGCGATGGTCTGGTCGATCTGGTCGTCCTCGTCCATCTCGTCTTCGTCCATGGCCGAGACGTCACGCAGGATTTCCAGGGAATCGTCGAACATCTCTTGAAGGTCAGGCTTGTCTTCCAGAACGTTCTTGATGATGTATTCGTATTCGCTTTGCTCCAGCTCGTACTTCCACTGGGCTGCGCCGGACTTGTAATAGACGGTGATCATGGCGGAAGTTCCTTGCGGCTGGTGCTTTTGGCGGACCATGGGGGATTCGGATAAAAAAGGCAAGACGGCGTTTCGCGTCTTGGCGGCAGGGAAGGGTTGCGCTATCACGGGGCCTCGCGCCGCGCTTGGGAAAAGGTTTTTGGGGAATGTCCGAACGTCAGAGCTATGTGTTGACCATCACCTGCCCCGACACCGTGGGCATCGTCGCCGCCGTTTCCGGATTCCTGACCCAGAACGACTGCTTCATCACCGAGGCGGCGCAATATGGCGACGAATTGTCGCGGCGGTTCTTCATGCGCATCGTCTTCGCCGGCGGCGCCCTGACCCCGCCGGCCGCCGAGTTCAGGAAGCTGTTCGCCGCCATCGCCGACAAGTTCCAGATGATCTGGAACCTGCACGACCTGACCAAGAAGCCGCGCGTGGTGATCATGGTCTCCAAGTTCGGCCATTGTCTGGTCGATCTGTTGCATCGCTATCACACCGGCCAACTGAACATCGAGATTCCGGCGGTGATCTCGAACCATCCGGACATGCGCTCCATCGTCGAATGGCATGGCATTCCCTATCATTACCTGGCGGTGGACAAGCACGACAAGGCGGCCCAGGAAGCCCGGGTGATGGAGGTGGTCGAACGTGCCGGGGCCGATCTGGTGGTGCTGGCCCGCTACATGCAAATCCTGTCCAGCGATTTGTGCCGCAGCCTGGAAGGCCGCGCCATCAACATCCACCATTCCTTCCTGCCCAGCTTCAAGGGCGCCAAGCCCTATCACCAAGCCCATTCCCGCGGCGTCAAGATCATCGGCGCCACCGCCCACTACGTCACCCCCGATTTGGACGAAGGCCCGATCATCGAGCAATCCACCGAACGCGTCGATCACACCCACACGCCGGACGACCTGGTGGCCATCGGCCGCGACATCGAGAACCTGGTCCTGGCCCGCGCCGTGCGTTGGCATGTGGAACATCGGGTGCTGTTGAACGGTTCGAAAACCGTGGTGTTCAAATAGGCCGATCTGTTATTTTCAGTTCATGATGAAAAGCCTGCGAAACGCCCTGTTGATCTCCGTGCCGTTGGCCCTGCTGACGGTGCCGGCCCACGCCTCGGAAGGAAACGCTGGCGACGGTCAGCCCGACCTG
>JAIWOG010000161.1 GCA_020217035.1 Magnetospirillum sp.
TTCCGAGTCCTCGGGAACTTCGTCCTGGATGGATTGGGACCGGCGCGGACCATGGAGGACATTCAGCGCGAGGAACGCGAGGCCCGGGCACGGGAACTGCAATCCAGGCGCGAAACCGAGGAAAAGGCCGTGGTCGCGGAACCGGCTCCGCCGGCGCCGGTGGCTGCTGCCGCGCCCGTGGCGACGCAGCAGCCCCAGGACGCGGTCAAGCTGGCCAGGGTCGAGCCCGCCAAGCCGCTGCCCGCCGAGGTCAAGCCGGCGGCTGTTCCCGTTGTTCCCGTCGACATCATCCCGCCGCCACCCAAGGCGCGCCCGCAACTGGACGCCAAGGCTCTGCCCGCCGGCCCGGCTGTTCCGGCCGAGCCGCTGAAAAGCCATATCGCCGCCACCGCCTCGGTCGACCAGGCGCTGCGGCTGGGCGGGCCGATGCAAATCTACAAGCGTCGTCTCGCCGTCGATTGATCCTGATTACTGGAAGCTGACGCTGTTCAAGGCGCGTTCGACACGCGGCGCCTGCCACTTGCCCACCGGGCTGGGGGCGGCGCCGGGGGTTGGCACGTCGGTGCCATCCAGTGGATCGTTCAAATCGGCGCTGCCGCCCGGCGTGGTGACGGTGACGGCGCCTTCCAGCAGCAGGACGTCCAGGGGATTCTCCAGGCTGCCGCCCCAGAACTTGGTGCCGCGAACACCGATGCTGGCCACCGGCGTGGCCACCGACAGCGGCCGTCCCGGCAACTTGGCCACCGCCCCGGTGGTGACCAGGAACGCGCCGTGCTCCACCCGCAGCCTGGCTTCGCCCTGTCGGGCTTCGGGGGCGTAGTGGAAGGACTCGACCTTCAGGGCGGCGTTTTCACCCAGTACCACCACCGTGCCGTCGTCGAACCGCACTTCCGCCCGGCTGCCCTGTCCGGTGGCGATGGTGGCGCCGCTGGAGACCCGGCTTCCTTGCGCCAGTTCGCCCCTGCCGTCGCGGGCCAGCCCCAGCAGGCGGGTCACGGTGGCGGCCTCTGCCGCCCATGCGCCTCCCTGGGGAAGCAGGACGGCCAAAATGACGACAACGCTAATCAGACGCATGGTAAAACCTCCGAGAAGAGGATAACTTCCTCGCGTTTTAGGGGGTGTTGTCAAGGAGAAGCCTGATGCGTCCGTGGATTTTCCTGGCCGGCTTGGGCGGGGTGCTGGCTGTTGGCATGGGGGCCTATGCCGCCCACGGGCTTGCCGCCGACGCCGCTGCCCAAGCCTTGGTCGAACGGGGCTCGCAATACCAGTTGCTGCACTGCTTGGCATTGTTGGCGGCGGATCGGGTGGCCGGTGACGGGCGGCGGGGTGGAGCGATCCCCCATCTGGCCGCCTTGCTGTTCCTGTTGGGGATGGTCCTGTTTTGCGGATCCTTGTATTGGAAAGCGCTGTCCGGGATCCCGCTGCCCGTTCCCATGGTCACGCCCGCCGGTGGCATGACCTTGATGGCGGCTTGGCTGGTCTTGGCGGTGGCCGGGTTGCGCCGTTAGCAATCTGGCCTTCGCGGGTTTGACACCCTTTGATAAACTGAGCGATACTCTGACGCCTTTTAGGGGGATTCCTCCGGTTCGCCGGTGGTTTCCAGTGGGGCCTGCAACTTGAGGCTTGAATGACCAAGACCGTCCTGATCGTCGAAGACAACGATCTCAACATGAAACTGTTCAACGACTTGCTGCAGGCCAATGGCTACGCCACCTTGCAGACCAAGGACGGGCGCGAGGCCATGGACATCGCCCGTGCGCACCGGCCCGACCTGATCTTGATGGACATTCAGTTGCCCGAGGTGTCGGGGCTGGAAATCACCCGCATGCTGAAGCATGACGACGAGTTGAAGGCGATCCCGGTCATCGCGGTGACCGCCTTCGCCATGAAGGGTGACGAGGAAAAAATCCGCGAGGGCGGCTGCGAAGGCTATATCGCCAAGCCCATCTCGGTGACCAGCTTCCTGGAAACCATCGCCAAGTTCCTGAGCTGACCGCCGCGCCAGCGCTTCAAGCCGGCCGGGCCTTGTCCCGGCCGGCTTCTTTTGTTGTCATCATGGCAAAGCAAAACGCCCGCCTGCGGTGCAGGCGGGCGTTTTCGCGAAGGCTGCGAAGATCGCCGCGAAGCTTACTTGATCTTGGCTTCGTTGAACTCGACGTGCTTGCGCACGACGGGATCGTACTTGCGGAACTTCAGCTTTTCGGTGGTCTTACGCGGGTTCTTCTTCGCCACGTAGAAAAAGCCGGTACCGGCGGAGCTAACCAGCTTGATGAGGATGGTGGCAGGCTTGGCCATGGCGAAAATCCCGAAATCGTTAGTGCTTATGCGAAACTGTAGGCGGCGGAAGATACTGATCTGAGCGGGGGTGTCAAGACCTTCTTGTAAAAAAGCGGTTAAAACAGCTCGATCGCCCCTTCTTCCTGGGCTGGGCTGATATGTCCGTCCTTCAGCAACTGGTCGTAATGGCAGACCCGGTTGCGGCCGTGGCGCTTGGCCCAGTAAAGCGCGTCGTCGGCCTGACCGATCACCGCCGACGAAATGTCGCCGGGCTTGATGGCGACGAAGCCGATGCTGACCGTCACCTTGCCCACCTGGGGGAAGGTGAATTCCTCGACCACGGCGCGGAAGCGTTCGAACACCTGATGGGCGTGGGCGCTGGTGGTGGGGGCCAGCACGACGACGAATTCCTCGCCGCCGAAGCGGAACAACAGGTCGTCGGAACGGAACACCTTGCGCATCATCGCCGAGAACAGCAACAGCACCTCGTCGCCGAAGACGTGGCCATAGGTGTCGTTGACCCGTTTGAAGTGGTCGATGTCCAGCATGCCCAGCCAATGCTGCTCGCCTTCCTCGTGGTGGCGGCGTTCCTGGGGCACCATCTGGGCCAGGGTGTGGCTGTTGGCGATGATGCGGCCTATCTTCTCGTCGAAGGTCTTGCGGTTCTTCAGCCCGGTCAGGGTGTCACGCTCGGCTTCGCGCAGGATGGCCAGGAAGTTGCGATAGATGGCGGCGAAGCCACGGATCATGTCCAGATAGGGCGCCGGGTCGGCGCGGGTCTCGATGGTCAGGAAAGCCGAGACGTCCTCGCCCATGGCCGCGATGGGCAGGCAGACGCGCACCAGGCCGGTGGAATCGACGCTGCGGGCTTCCTCGCCCATGGCCCAGGCCCGAGCCAGCAAGGGGTCGTCTTCCAGCGGCAGGCAGCCGCCCTCGGCGGTGACGCCGCCCGTGTCGGCACTGGCCACGCATTCGGCCTGCAAGCCGTCGCTACGCATCAGCGGACGCAGGATGGACACCCGGGTCAACGTGGTCAGTTCCAGCAAGGTGGTGACCAGGCAATGTTCCAAATTCTCGCGCGAACGCTGCTCGGTGATGCGCACCACCGATTCCATCAGGCTTTGCAGGTCAAGGCGCGGCGCGGCGGCGGACTGGATCATGGATGGACGGCTCAATTCCCACGGGCTCCGGTTTGAGCGGGCGGAACGGCGGCGGCGGACAGGCCGGTGGGGGCGGAAAGCGCCAGGGCCGAGCCGTAAAGCACCGAATCGGTCAGCAAGGTCCGGGCCACCGCCAGGTCGCGTTCGCCGTCCGCATGGGGCTCGGCGGCGCACAACCCGCGTAAGCGAGACCGCAATGTCGCGTCGCCAAGATCGGTGGACCGCCATTGGTGCAACTGGGCGCTGACCTGGGCGGCGGCGGCGGCGTTGGCCACCGAGCGGGCCAGGCTTGGTGCGTCGGCGCCCTTGGGGGCCTGGGCCGTGCAGATGTTGGGCAGCACCCCCAAGCCGTGCAGGGCATAGCCCGACGGCGTGTGGAAGCGCGACCAGGTCAGGTGCAGTTCGCCCTGGTTGGGCAACTCGATCAGGCTTTGCACCGTGCCCTTGCCATAGGACGTGGTGCCGACCACCACCGCATGGCCGCTGTCCTGCAGGGCGGCGGCGACGATCTCGGCGGCCGACGCCGCCTTGCCGTCCATCACCACCACCACCGGCAAGTCCTCGCCGATATCGCCGGGACGGGCTTCGTAGGACTGGTTGGACAAGGGGTGGCGCCCTCGGGTGGCGACGATGGGGCCGTCGGGGATGAACAGATCGGCCACGTCCACCGCCTGATCCAGGAAACCGCCGGGATTGCCGCGCATGTCCAGTACCACGCCGGCCATGGCGTCGCCGTGTTCCTGGCGCATGGCCAACAGCGAGCGGCGCAGCGTGTCCGCAGTGGACTTGTTGAAGCCCGACACCCGGAACAATCCGACGCCGTCATGATAGGCCGAGGTCACCGTCTCGGGGACGATCAGGTCGCGGCGGAGCGCCAAGTCCATGGGCTTGTAGCCGCGACGGATGCCGACGTTGAGCCGGCTGTCCACCGGGCCGCGCAACCGCCGCGACAATTCCTCGCGCGACAGGCCCGACACCGGCTGGCCGTCAATATGGGTCAACAGGTCGCCCACCTGGATGCCGGCGCGGGCGGACGGGGAATCCTCCATCACTTCGGTGATGCGGATGTCGCCTTCCGCCAGTTCGAAACGGATGCCAATGCCGCCGAAACCATTGCGGTTGGCCCGCAATTCCCGGGACTCGCGCGCCCCCGAATAGCGCGAGAACAGGTCCTGATGGGCCAAGGTGGCGTCGAACACCGCCTCGTAGATGCGTTCGGGGTCGGCGTCGCGCAGCGCGTCGGACAATCCCCGGGCGTCCAGGGCGACGGTCACCGTCAGGCGAGCCCAACCGCGCACGTCGTTGTCGTCGGGGGTGGGGTACTCGGCGATCAGGTTGGACGACGAGTTCAGCAGCAACTTGTCGTCCAGGCGGGTCAGCGCGATGTTGGGATCGATGTTGCCCAAGCCGCGCAAGCCTTCCATGGCCAGGGCCGAGGCGTTGGTGGCGTCCAGCGTGCGGTCCAGGATGGCGCGGAAGCCGAAATCGAAGGTGCGTTCGGCCTCGACCGTGTCGTAGGGGGCGTCCAACCCGGCGATCCCCGGAATCACGGGCGCACTGGCTCCCACCATCAACAGCGACGCGGTGACGGTCCAGCCGGCGAATCGGTTTCCGCGCACCAGGGAGGGCCTCCTTTGAAACGAGTCCCCTAATATGCGATCCAATCGCGCCGTGGTACAGGGTTTTCTAGCGCCTTCCGCGCCTGTTTGGGGCGGGTTTGCGGCTGACTGCCCGCACCCGTGGGCCGGAACCCTCCAGTTGAAAGACCATGGAGCCGGTCAATGGGTTGGCTTCGTGCAGCACCACTTGCAACAACTGGCCCAGTTGGAAGGTCTTGCGGGTGCGCTTGCCCACCAGGCAATGATGGATTTCGTCGTGGACGTAGAAATCCTCGGGCAGGGTGCCGATGGGGATGATGCCGTCGGCGCCGGTATCGGCCAGCGTCACGAACAGGCCGAAACGGGTGACGCCCGACACCTTGGCGGCGAAGGTGGCGCCGACCCGGTCGGCCAGGAAGGCGGTGACGTAACGGTCGACCGCCTCGCGCTCGGCCGCCGCCGCCCGGCGTTCGGTGATCGAGATGTGTTCGCCCCAGCCAGGGAACTCGGGCAGGCAGTCGGGCGGCAGGCCCCCTTCGCCCAAGCCCAGGCCCGACACCAGGGCGCGGTGCACCAGAAGGTCGGCATAGCGACGGATGGGCGAGGTGAAATGGGCGTAGCGGGCCAAGGCCAAGCCGAAATGGCCGATGTTTTCCGGCGAATAGACGGCTTGCGCCTGGCTGCGCAGCATGACTTCGTTGACCAGCACCTCGTTGGGGCCGTCCTTGACACCCGCCAGGATCTGGTTCAACTGCGCCGGCCTCAGCGCCTGGCCCTTGGGCAGCGACAGGTCCAGGCTGCGCAGGAACTCGCGCAGGCCGTCCAGCTTTTCCAAGCTGGGCTGGTCGTGGATACGGTACATGCACGGCTTGTGGACGCGTTCCAGTTCCTCGGCGGCGCAGACATTGGCCTGGATCATGAAATCCTCGATCAGCTTGTGGCTGTCGAAGCGTTCGCGCACCTTGATGCCCAGCACCTTGCCGTCGGGGTCGATGTCGACCTTGCGCTCGGGGATGTCCAGTTCCAGCACGCCGCGCCGGTCCCGCGCCGCCTGCAACGCTTTCCAGGCGCCGTAAAGCGGGGTGATCACCGGCTCCAGCAACGGGCCGGTCAGCTCGTCGGTCTGGCCGTCCTTGGCCTTTTGCACCTGGGTATAGGTCAGCCGGGCGGCCGAGCGCATCATGGCGCGGACGAATTTGTGGCGGCGCTTGTTGCCGTCCTTGTCCAGCCAGAAGCGCACCGCCAGGCAGCCGCGATCCTCGTTGGGGCGCAAGCTGCACCAGCCGTTGGACAATTCCTCGGGCAGCATGGGCACCACCCGGTCGGGAAAATAGACCGAGTTGCCGCGCTTGAACGCTTCCTTGTCCAGGGCGTCGCCGGGGCGCACATACCAGGACACGTCGGCGATGGCCACCAGACAATGCCAGCCGCCTTCGTTGTTGGGGTCGGGATCGGGTTCGGCCCAGACGGCGTCGTCGAAGTCGCGGGCGTCCTCGCCGTCGATGGTGACCAGCGGCACGTCGCGCAGGTCGACCCGGTGCTCCATGGTGGCGGGGCCGGATTTCTTGGCCTGGGTCAGGGCGTCGGCGGGAAATTCAAACGGGATGTCGTTGGCGTGGATGGCCACCAGCGACACCGATTTCGGCGCCCCCATGCGGCCCAGGCGTTCCTTGACCGCCACTTGGCGCAGGCCGTAAAGGCGGCCGGGCAGCAGGTCGCCTAGGACCAGTTCGCCCGGCTCGGCGCCGCCGGTCTCGCCCTTGGGCACCAGATAATCGGATCGTTCCTTGCGCGAGGTGGGGCGGATGCGTCCCGATCCGTCGGGATTGGCTTCGAACACGCCCAGCACCCGGGCACGGGCCTCGCCGACGACGCGGATGGGCTTGGCCTCGTAGGAATCACCTTGCACCCGGCGCAGCTTGGCCAGCACCTTGTCGCCGATTCCCACCGTCAACTCGCCCTTGCGCCACGGCGCCATGTAGATGCGCGGCGGCCGGCCGTCCTGGTCCCAGGCCACCAGCCGGGCCAGCAACTCGCCGTCGGCATCGCTGCCGGTGATCTCCACCACCGACACCTCGGGCAGGGCGCCGGGGCGGGCGAAGCGCCGCTTGGCGCCGCGCTGGACATTGCCTTCGCCTTCCAGTTCCTTCAGCACCGCCTTCAGCATGATCTTGTCGGCGCCCTTCAGGTTGAAGGCGCGGGCCAGTTCGCGCTTGCCCACATGGCCGGGCTGCGAGCGGATGAAGTCCAGCACCTCTTGTTTCGAGGGGATGGGCTTCAGCTTGGGGGATTTGGGCTTGGTCATGCCTGAGCCTAACCTTGCCCCGGGTTCAGGGCAAGTGACCGATCAGCAGCGTCGCCACCGGCAAGGTGGCGGCGGCGGCCAGGGTCGAAGCGGTGATGATGGCGGCGGCCAGCTTGAAGTCGCCGCCCAGTTGGCGGGCCAGCACATAGGCGTTGGCGGCAACCGGCACGGCGGCATAGATGATGGTGGCGGCCAGGGTTTCGCCCCGTAAACCGAAAACCCAACCCAAGGTCCCCACCGCCACTGGCAGGGCCACCAGCTTCAGGGCCAACGAGACGGCGACCACCCGGCCGGCACCGCGCACCGCCCCCAGGTCCAGCCCGGCGCCGACACACAGCAGGCCCAAGGCCAGGGACGCCTGAGCCAGGATTTTCAGCAGCGGACCGATGATCGGCGGCAGGCCGATCCCCGACAGGTTAAGGGCGGCGCCCAGCAGGCAGGCCACAATCAGCGGGTTTTTGGCGATGGCGGCCAGGGTCGGCCCCAAGCCGCGCTTGCCGTCGCCCTGACCCCAATGCACCAGGGCCGACACGCACAGCAGGTTGACCAGGGGCACCACCAGGGCGGCGGAAACGGCCGCCACCGTCACCCCCGCCGATCCCCAAAGGGCGGCGGCGACGGCGAAGGCCATGTAGGTGTTGGGGCGGATGGCGCCCTGGAACAACGAGGTGAAGCCCGGTCCGTCATCCTTCAGCCGCGGCCAGAGATGGCGCGACGGCAAAACCAGGGCACCTAGGATGACGAAGATCCCCAGTCCTTGGGCGGCGGCGATGGCCACCACCGGCAGGCCGGTCAGCTTGGCTTCGGCCAGGTTGGTGACCAGTAGGGCAGGGAACAACAGGTAATAGGTCAGGCGCTCGGCCTGGGCCCAGAATGCTGGTTCCAGCAGGCGCCGTGCCCGCATGCCCCAGCCCAGCAGGATCAGCGCGAAATTGGGAACGATGGCGGCGGCAATGGCGGCCATGGGCATCGATTCAGCAATCGCCACGGTCGCGCAGTTTGGCCCGCCGCTCGGCGGCCTTGACGCTGACGCTGGTTGGGGCCACCGGCACCGCCACGATACCCAGTTCGGTCAGCCGGCCGATCAGGTGGCGGGTGAGCTTGGTGCCCATGGGCAAAAGCCGGTGGCCGTCGGCGGCGACCAGGTCGGCGGAAAGCGGCGAATCGGGCAGCACGTTGGTAAGCGGCGTCAGGGGCGGCGGCTGGCGGGCGGCCTTCAAGGGGTCCAGCATCTCGGCGGCCCGGATCATGCCTTCGGCGTCGATGGCTCGGTAATGATCCGTCGATTTGATGGAACGGTTTCCATGCAGGAAGTCGTAGAAGCGCTTGGCCAACTCGTCACGGCCGAAGGGCTTGGACATGAACGAATCGGCGTCCAGGGCCAGGGCGACGGCGGTCAAAGCGAAGCTGGTCGAGGCGGTGGCGATGACGAAGAACGTGTCGTGGGCCAGGGCCAAGCGGCCCTGGCGGGTTTCCGCCAGCAAGGCGATGCCGGTGCCGTCGGTCAGATAATGGTCGGCGACCACCATGCGCAGGCCGGTATCGCTGGCGATGGCTTGGCGGGCCTCGGCGCATGACGTGGCGAAGGTGACGTGTTCCGCCCCCAGTCCGGTCAACAGGCGACCGACCATGTTGCGCGAAAACAGTTCGTCCTCGACGACCAGGATGCGAAAGCCGGCATGGCTCATCGCCGCCCCGCCTCTTCCAATTCGGCGCGGGCCTGGGCCAGGTCGTCGCCCATGGTCCGCACGCTGGCCAGCAGGGATCGCACCAAGGTGGCCAAGCCGGGATTGGCTTCGTTCATCATGTGGTCGATGCTGGATTTGGGCATGGTCAGGCAGGTGACGTCTTCCTCGGCCACCGCCGTGCCCATGCGCACGCCGTTGTCCAGCAACGCCATTTCCCCGAACACCTGACCGGGGGGGACCGAGCCGATGGTGACGCGGCGTCCCGACACAGTCTTGAAAATACGGACCTTGCCCTTTTGCAGCAGATAGGCTTCGCGGCCGCTGTCACCTTCCTTGAAGATGATTGTGCCCTTGGCGAAGGTCTTACGTTCTGGATTGCTCATGAATTGCCCCCGAACAACCTTTCATATCATCAGCATAGCCCAGACAGGACGTTTGTCCATGGCTGCCGCGACCATTGCCGTTCTCGGCCGGGGAGCGTAGCATTTACGCACACTAAAAATGGCAGGGAGGCCGGTCATGGCACACAAAATCGCGCTGGTGTTGCAGGGCGGCGGCACGCATGCCGCCTTCGCCTGGGGGGTGATGGATCGTCTGCTGGATCAGGTGGCGGCGGGCAAGGTCCAGATATGCGGCGTGTCGGGGGCGTCGTCGGGGGCGTTGAACGCCGCCGCCCTGGCCTATGGGCTGCGGGAAGGGTCGGAACTGCCCGGACCAGCCACCGCGCGGGGCAAGCGCATGGCCCAGGCCGCCCAGGCCAAGGTCGAACATTTGTGGTCGTCCATCGCGCGGGCCGCCTTTTGGGGCGGCAACCCGCTGGTCGCCACCATCGGCATGACGCTGGGATGGAACATCGACGACAGCCCGGCGGCGCGATGGGCCGACATGGCCAGTTCCGGCCCGGCGCCGACCGAATCGGGGATCGGCACCTATTTGAACAGCGTGCTGCGCGACGTCTTCCCGCATCTGCCG
>JAIWOG010000162.1 GCA_020217035.1 Magnetospirillum sp.
GCCTATCTGGCGGCGCCGGTGGCCCAGGTGCCGGTGTTGCTGGTGGCCGCCACCGACGTCCATGAATGCCGCCGTCAGGTCTTCGTCGACGGCGCGGTGTCGCCGGCGGCTTTGAAGGCGTGCATGGCGGTGCCGGGCATCAGTGTCGGCAACGAAGGCGAGATGGCCCGCTATTGGGATGGCGGCTACATGGGCAACCCGCCGTTGACGCCGTTGTTGCAGCGGGTGGTGGCCATGGGCTGCGACGATTTGCTGGTGGTGGGCGGGGCGCCGCTGCACCGCGACGTCATGCCGCGCACACCCAGGCAGGTCCACGACCGGGTGGCCGAGATCGCTTTTTCCGCCGCCCTGGTGCACGAGGTCAACGCCATCGAGACCCTGAACCGGCTGGTTGATTCCGGCCGAGTCGATGCCAAGAGCGGGGTCAAGCGCGTCAACCTGCACCGGGTCCACGCCGATGGCGACATGGCCCGCTTGGGCGTCTATTCCAAGGATGCGCCGGCCTGGGATTTCCTGGTCCATCTGCGCGACATGGGGCATGCCGCCTTCGACGCCGCCTGGCCGGCCATCCAGGACGCCTTGGGCACGGGCTCGTCGTGGGACACCTCGGCTTTGTGCGACCACGTGCTGGCCCGCGGCGCCCTGGCGGTGGACGCGTGAAGGCTGTGACGGCTTGACCGCTTGCATGCAATGGGGGAAGGTGTCGCCATGTTCGGCGACACCCGCACCCTGTCCGACACGGAACGCCTTGACTGGCTGCGTCTGATCCGCAGCGAGAACGTCGGGCCGCGGACTTTTTTCCGCTTGCTGGAACGCTATGGCACCGCCGCGCGTGCCTTGGCCGAACTGCCGGAACTGGCCCGAAGGGGCGGCCGGGCCAGGCCCATCGTGGTGTGTTCCAAAGCCCAGGCCGAGGCCGAGTTCGCAGCCGCGTGCCGATTGGGCTGCACCATGCTGGCCGGGTGCGAGCCGACCTATCCCCGCCTGCTGGCGGCCACCGACGACGCGCCGCCCATTCTTTACGCCCGGGGCAACGTCTCGTTGCTGGGCAAGTCGATGATCGCCATGGTCGGCGCCCGCAACGCTTCGGTCAACGGCCGTAACCTGACCCGGCGCATGGCCGCCGAATTGGGGCGCGACAATCTGGTGGTGGTGTCGGGGCTGGCACGCGGCATCGACACCGCCGCCCACGAAGGGTCCATGGCCACCGGCACGGTGGCGGTGATGGCCGGTGGCCTGGACGTGATCTATCCGCCGGAAAACCAGCGATTGTTCGACGACGTCGTCGCCATGGGCTGCGCGGTGTCGGAAATGCCGCCCGGCACCCAACCCCAGGCCAGCCACTTTCCCCGCCGCAACCGCATCGTCTCGGGCATGGCGTTGGGCGTGGTGGTGGTGGAAGCCAATCTGAAGTCGGGGTCGTTGATCACCGCACGCATGGCCGCCGACCAGGGGCGCGAGGTGTTCGCCGTGCCCGGCCATCCCATGGACCCCCGCGCCCAAGGCCCCAACGACCTGATCCGCCACGGCGCCACCCTGACCGAAGGGGCTGGTGACGTCACGCGGGTGGTGTTCGACCTGCTGCGCCGGCCGCTGGCGGAAGACCGGCGCGGCGATTTCGTCGCTTGTCCCGACGCGACGGCGGACGAAACGGCCCTCGCACGCGCCCGCGCGTTGGTGCTGGAAAGCCTGGGTCCAATGCCGGTTGCGGTTGACTTGCTGATCCGCGAATGCCAATTGTCTGCTTCCGTGGTGTCCATGGTCCTGCTTGAACTCGAGCTGGCCGGTCGCCTGGAGCGTCATCCCGGCAATCTGGTGGCGCTGCTGGCGGCGGGCTGACAAGGCCAAGGAACCCCCTTTTCATTTCTTGCATAATTGGGTCCGGATGAAGGTCGTCGTCGTCGAATCCCCCGCCAAGGCCAAGACTATCAACAAGTATCTTGGTTCGGATTTCCAGGTCTTGGCGTCCTATGGCCATATCCGTGACCTGCCGGCCAAGGACGGTTCGGTCCGTCCCGATGACGGTTTCGCCATGGACTGGGAAGCCGACGGCAAGTCGGAACGCCAGATCAAGGAAATCGCGAGCGCGGTCAAGAAGGCCGACAAACTGTTCCTGGCCACCGACCCGGATCGCGAGGGCGAGGCCATTTCCTGGCACGTGCAAGCGGTGCTGAACGATCGCGGCGTGCTCAAGGGCAAGGACGTCAAGCGCGTGGTGTTCAACGAGATCACCAAGTCGGCGGTCACCGAGGCCATGCGCAACCCGCGCGATGTCGACCAGCATCTGGTGGACGCCTATCTGGCCCGCCGTGCCCTGGATTACCTGGTGGGCTTCACCCTGAGCCCGGTGCTGTGGCGCAAGTTGCCCGGCTCGCGTTCGGCGGGCCGCGTGCAATCGGTGGCACTGCGTCTGATCTGCGAACGCGAAACCGAGATCGAGAATTTCAAGAGCCAGGAATATTGGACAATCGCCGCCGATTTCCTGACGCCCAAGGGGGCGATGATCACCGCTGGCCTGACCCATTTGGGCGGTGCCAAGCTCGACAAGTTCGCGCTGCCCGACGAAGCCGCCGCCAAGGCGGCCAAGGCCGCCATCCTGGGCGCCAGCTTCAATGTCGGCGCGGTGGAACGCAAGAAGGCCAAGCGCAACCCTTACGCGCCGTTCACCACCTCGACCCTGCAACAGGAAGCCAGCCGCAAGCTGCATTTCGGCGCCCAGAAGACCATGCAACTGGCTCAGCGCCTGTATGAGGGCGTCGATATCGGCGGCGAAACCGTGGGTTTGATCACCTATATGCGTACCGACGGCGTGCAGATGGCGGCCGAGGCCATCGCCGCCACCCGCGACCTGATCGCCAAGGATTTCGGTCGTGATTATGTGCCGGGCGCCCCGCGTCTTTACAAGACCAAGGCCAAGAACGCCCAAGAAGCGCACGAATGTATCCGCCCCACCGATTTGTTCCGCCGCCCGGATCAACTGGCCCGCACCCTGGACCGCGACCAGTTGCGGCTTTACGAACTGATCTGGAAGCGCACGGTGGCCAGCCAGATGGCGGCGGCCGAGCTTGATCAGGTGGCAGTGGACGTGGTCAGCGCCGATCGTCAAATCCAGTTCCGCGCCACCGGTTCGGTGGTGGTGTTCGAAGGATTCCTGAAGGTCTATCGCGAAGACCGCGACGACCAGCCGGCGCCGGGCGCCGAGGACGACGAGAACGAACGCCTGTTGCCCGACGTCGCCGAAGGCGATGCCATGGCGCGTCAGGACGTGCGCACCGACCAGCACTTCACCCAGCCGCCGCCGCGCTTTTCCGAAGCCAGCCTGGTCAAGCGCATGGAAGAACTGGGCATCGGCCGTCCCTCCACCTACGCGTCCATCCTGACAGTTTTGCAGGACCGCAATTACGTTCGCCTGGACCAACGCCGCTTCATCCCCGAGGACCGCGGCCGGTTGGTCACCGCCTTCCTGGAAAGCTATTTCGGCCGCTACGTGGAATACAATTTCACCGCCGACCTGGAAAACCAGCTGGACGAGATCTCCGACGGCAGGATCGACTGGAAGAAGGTGCTGGAAGATTTCTGGCGCCAGTTCAAGGGTTCGGTGGACGGCACCAAGGAATTGCGCGTCTCGGAAGTGATCGAGAAGCTGGACGCCGAATTGGGGGCGCATTTCTTCCCCGACGACGGCTCTGGCCACGACCCGCGCCTGTGCCCGTCCTGCAATGCCGGCCGGCTGTCGTTGAAGCTGGGCAAGTTCGGCGCCTTCATCGGCTGTGCCAATTACCCGGAATGCCGCTACACCCGACCGCTGGCGGTGGCCGGCGAAGGCGGCGAGGGTGGGGGCGAGCCCATGGCCGACGGTCCCAAGGAACTGGGCGTGTGCCCGGCCACCGGCGAACCGGTCACCCTGCGCAAAGGCCCCTATGGCTGGTACGTGCAATTGGGCGAAGGGGGCAAGCCCAAGCGGGTGTCGCTGTACAAGGGGTTGGAACCGGCACAGATCGACCTGGACATCGGCCTGAAGCTGCTGGCCTTGCCGCGCGACGTGGGCGAACACCCGGAATCCCGCAAGATGATCAAGGCCGGCGTCGGCCGCTTTGGCCCTTACCTGCTGCATGACGGCGTCTACAAGTCGCTGGCCAAGGACGACGACGTGCTGACCGTCGGCATGAACCGGGCGGTGGAATTGCTGGCCCAGGCCAAGGGCAAGGCGTCGGCGGCGCCGTTGAAGAGCCTGGGCGACCATGACGGCAAGCCGGTCACCGTGCATGAGGGGCGCTATGGCCCTTACGTGTCGCGCGACGGCGTCCACGCCACTCTGCCCAAGGGCACCGACCCCATGGCCGTCACCCTGGAAATGGCCTTGCCGCTGATCGCCGCCAAGGCCGCCAAGGCCCCGGCCAAGAAGCCGGCCAGGAAGACGGCGGCGAAGAAGGCGGAAGACGGCGCCGTCGCTCCCAAGAAGACAGCGGCGAAGAAACCCGCCGCCAAAAAGCCGGCGACCAAGAAGGCGCCGGCCAAGAAAAAGGCGGAAGGCTGATCAGCCGATCTTGGCGGCGACGAAGGGGCGGGGCGATCCCAAGGACCGCAGCAACGTCTTGGACAGGGCGTTCAGCCGTTCCAACTCGCTGTAGCGCACGGCGTTCTGCGCCGCATCCAGGCGGTGGGCGATTTCCAGCAATTCGGCGACCGGGCCGGACAGCACTTCGCTGGGGCTGCGCTTCATGCGGCGGATCATGTCCTCGCACACCTGCACCAGGCGTGAGGTATGGGGCAACAGGGAATGCCCCACGTCGCCCTTGGTGTCCCGGATGGTGCCGTGGATGTGGTTGGACAGCCAATCGACCTGCACCGCGTAGCGTTCGATCTTCATGCGGTTCAGGGTGGCCGACGCCTCGTCGATCATGCGGTGCAGCCTGGTGCCGTCCACTCCGGTCTCGGAACGCACGCGCAACGGGTTGGGGACTTCCAGCATGGGGGCGGAATGGCTGTCGAACTGGCGCTGCTTGGCGCGACGGTCGGGGCCGGTGTAGTCGTGGGTGACGACGAAGGGCTTTCTGGTGTGGAACAGCTTTTCGATGCGCAGGATCAATTGGTCGGGGGCCACCGGCATCAGCAGCAGGTCGTCGCAGCCAGCGTTGATGATGCTTTTGACGTAATCGGGTTCAGGGCGGCAGAGCAGCGAGATCACCACCGGGAACGGGTTGCCGCCCAGACGTTGTTCGCGCATTTCGCGGATCAGATAGCCGACGTCGTTGCCTTCCAACTCGGTGGCGGCGATCAACAGGTCGATGGAATCCTGTTTGATCAGGTCATGCAGCCTGATGTAGCTGCCGGTCTCGGAAATGGCTCGGAACCCCATGGCGAACATGGCGGCCTTCAGGCCGGCGCGAAGGGCGCGGTTGGGGTCGGCGATGGTCAGCCGGATGTTTTCCAACGAAACCTGCATACGTCGATCACACAACCTCGGTTGGGGGGCGTCACAAAGTCGGAGGGCTTTATCTCAGCCTCCCCCTTTTGTACAGGATGTGCATCATAGGGGGGTGACACGATCCGGTCACCTACCGATTCCGCTTATGCCTTATGCCCGATCGTCTTGCGGGCCGATGCGGCCCGCCATATAGTTCGCCCACCATGACCGAACCGCGCTTCACGCTTCGACATCTCTTGGGCATCCAGGGACTGGGGCCCTTCGAGATCACCACCATCCTGGATCTGGCCGATGGATACGCGGCGCAGAACCGGAGTGCCGACAAACGCCACACGCTGATGAGCGGCAAGACCCTCGTCAACCTATTCTACGAGAACTCGACCCGCACGCTGACCAGCTTCGAGCTGGCGGGCAAGCGGCTGGGCGCCGACGTCATCAACATGGCGACGTCCACCTCGTCGGTGGCCAAGGGCGAAAGCCTGATCGACACCGCCATGACGTTGAACGCCATGAATTTGGACGTCCTGGTGGTGCGCCATTCCGAATCGGGCGCCGCCAAGCTGTTGTCGCAAAAGGTCAACTGCGCCGTCATCAATGCCGGCGACGGCGCCCACGAGCATCCCACCCAGGCGCTGCTGGACGCCCTGACCATCCGCCGCCGCAAGGGCACCATCGCCGGGCTGACGGTGGCCATCTGCGGCGACGTGGTCCATTCGCGGGTGGCGCGGTCCAACATTCACCTGCTGAACGCCATGGGGGCCAGCGTGCGGCTGGTCGGGCCGCGCACCCTGATGCCGTCGCAGGTGGAACGCATGGGGGTGCAGGTCTTCCACGACATGCGGGCCGGCATCAAGGACGTGGACGTGGTGATGATGCTGCGTATCCAGAACGAACGCATGAAGGGCAGCTTCATCCCGTCGATTCCGGAATATTTCCGCTTCTTCGGCCTGGACCGCGAAAAGCTGGCGCTGGCCAAGCCCGACGCCGTGGTCATGCATCCCGGCCCGATGAACCGTGGCGTCGAGATCGATTCCGACGTGGCCGACGACGTCGAGCGGTCGCTGATCCGCGAGCAGGTGGAAATGGGCGTCGCCGTGCGCATGGCCTGCCTTGATCTTCTGACCCGCAACCTTGCCGATACCGGGGTGAAGTGATGGTCAAGCCCAATCCCAGTGGCCTGGTGGCCTATGTCAACGCCCGCCTGCTGGACCCCGCCACCGGCCTGGATGCCAAGGGTGCGCTTCTGACCAACGGCGAGACCATCGCCGATGTCGGCCCCGGCCTGTTCCAAGGCGGCGTGCCGTCGGGGATCGAGGTGGTCGATTGCGGCGGCCAGTGTCTGGCCCCGGGCCTGGTGGACATGCGCGTGCAATTGCGCGAGCCGGGCGAGGAGCACAAGGAAACCCTGAAAAGCGCCGGCGAGGCGGCGGTGGCCGGCGGCATCACCTCGATGGTGTGTCTGCCCAACACCGACCCCATCATCGACGAGGTGGCGACGGTGGAATTCGTCGCCCGCCGCGCCCGCAAGAACGGTCTGGCCAAGGTCTATCCCTATGCCGCCGCCACCAAGAAGCTGGAAGGCCGCGAATTGTCGGAAATGGGCTTCCTGTTGGAAGCCGGCGCCCTGGCCTTCACCGACGGCATCAAGGCCATCGCCGACACCCAGATCATGCGTCGGGCGCTCTCTTACGCCGCCACCTTCGGCGCCCTGATCGTCCAGCACCCGGAAGACCCGGCCCTGGCCGGGTCGGGGGTGATGAACGCCGGCGAGCAGGCCACCCGCATGGGGCTTTCCGGCATCCCGCCCGAGGCCGAGGTGATCATGCTGGAACGCGACATGCGTCTGGTGGCGATGACCGGGGGGCGCTATCACGCCGCCCACGTGTCCACCGCCGAGGGCATCGAGGTGATCCGCAAGGCCAAGGCCCGTGGCCTGTCGGTGACCTGCGACACGGCGCCGCCCTATTTCCGCCTGAACGAGTTGGAAGTGAACAATTACCGCACCTTCGCCAAGCTGTCGCCGCCGCTGCGCGGCGAAGCCGACCGCCAAGCGGTGATCGAAGGTTTGCGCGACGGCACCATCGACGCGGTGGCGTCGGACCACGCGCCGCAGGACGAGGACGCCAAGCGCCAGACCTTCACGGCGGCGGAATTCGGCGGCATCGGCCTGGAAACCCTGTTGGCCGCTACCTTGGGGCTGGTGCACGAAGACCGCTTGTCCATGCTGGACGCCTTGGCGCTGCTGACCTGCAAGCCGGCCGACGTGCTGGCTTTGAGCGCTGGGCGTCTCAAGGTGGGGGCGGCGGCCGATCTGGTGCTGTTCAACCCGGCGCGGGGCTGGCAGGTGGACCCGGCGACGTTCAAGAGCAAGTCGAAGAACTCGCCCTTCGACGGTCGCCCGCTGCAAGGGGTGGTGCTGCGTACGGTCGTTGATGGAAGAACGGTGTATTGTGCTTGACCTGATCGTTGCCGCCATCGGGGGCTATCTGCTGGGATCGATCCCCTTCGGCCTGGTGTTGACCAAGGCCGCCGGACTGGGCGACATCCGCGCCATCGGCTCGGGCAATATCGGCGCCACCAACGTGTTGCGCACCGGCCGCAAGGGACTGGCGCTCGCCACCCTGTTGCTGGATGGCGGCAAGGGGGCGATCGCCGCCTTGGCGGCGCTGGCGCTGCTGGGCCGCGATCCCATGCTGGTGGCCGCCTTCGCCGCCGTGCTGGGGCACAACTTCCCGGTCTGGCTGGGCTTCAAGGGCGGCAAGGGGGTGGCGACCACGCTCGGCACCCTGATGGCCTGTTCATGGCCGGCCGGCCTGGCCTGCTGCGCCACTTGGCTGGTGGTCGCCGCTTTGTTCCGCATCTCGTCGCTGTCGGCCCTGGTCGCCCTGGCGGCCTCGCCGGTTTACGCCTGGTACTTCTCGGGTCCCGAGACGGCGGCCATGGCGGCCGGTCTGGCGGTGCTGGGCTTCATCCGCCACCACGCCAACATCAAGCGTCTGCTGAAGGGCGAGGAACCTCGGATCGGTAAGAAGAAAGCCTGATCCGCCGGATTTCCCCCAGGGTCAACAACGGCGTGCCGGCCAGGATCACCGCCGCCGCCATCAGCAGGGCCGGCGTCCAGCCGCCCCACAGCGCCAGTTGCGCCGCCGCCACCGGGCCGACGATCTGGCCGACGCTGAACCCCACCGTCAGGATACCCATGGTCCGCGCCGCGTGGTCCGGGGTGATGGCGCGGCCGAAGGCCACCGCCATGCCGGCGATGCCCAGGAAGGTGCCGCCATAAAGCAAGGCCGCCAGGAAGACCATTGCCGGGTGGCCAGACAGGCCCAGCAGGCCGGTGCCCGCCGCCATCAGGATATGAGCGGCACCCAGCGCCGGGGCATAGCCTTTGTGCTCGGCGACCCAGCCCCAGGCGGCGGCCGACGGGATGGCGGCCAACCCCACCACCACCCAAGCCCAATTGGCCCAGTCTTCCAGGCCGGGGGTGGCGCGGACCACCACCACCAGGAAGGTGCCGGTGATGATGTAGCCGAAGCCGGCGCAGAAATACGACGCCGCCAACAGCGGCAACGGAAACGGCACCGGACGGGTCGGCGGCGGAACCTGACCGGTCTGCGGCTTGCCCAAATGGCGCAGGCACAAATAGGACGTGGCCGACAAGATGGCGCACAATCCACCCGCCGCCCACCAGGCGCCGGTATCGGCGGCCCATGACCCCACCCAGGCGATGGCCGAGCCCGAGAGCGCGATGCCCAGGCCGACGCCGCCGAAATGCAGCCCCGACAGCTTGGCGCGGCCCATCTGCACCAATCGCGGCACCACCAGGGCCGAGCCCAGCACGAATACCAGGGCCGAGCCGATGCCGGCGGCCAGCCGGATCAGGTTCCAGGCCAAGGAATCGCGGGTCAGGGCCATGACCGCCAAGCTGAGCGCCACCAGGGCCAGGCCGAAATTCAGCAGGCGGTGGCGTTCCTTTTCGCTGGGGGCCCAACTGGCCCAAAGGGCGCCGATCAGATAGCCCAGATTGTTGCTGGCGGCCAGCCAGCCGGCGCTTTCGGTGTCGATGCCCATCAAAGGCAGAATGGGGGTATAGGCGAAGCGCCCCAGACCCAGCGACACCGCGCAGGCACAGAACCCACCCACCAGAAGTCTGCCCAGGGACATCCTCGCCTCCGCCATTGATTCTGTCTGAAGGTGGCCTGTGCCTTGCTTCATTACCAGCGAATAATTATGTTCAAGTCATTCGTATATGGAGAACGCAATCATGGACCACGCCGCCCTTCGTATGTTCCGGGCCGTCGCCCGCACCGGATCCATGGCGGCGGCGGCCGAAGCGGTTCATTCGGTGCCGTCCAACCTGTCGGCCCGCATCCGCAAGCTGGAAGACGAGATGGGCACCGCGCTTTTCCTGCGCGAACCGCGCGGCATGCGGCTGACCCCGGCGGGCGAGGTGTTCCTGGATTACGCCGAACGCATCCTGGCGCTTTCCGACGAAGCCCGGCTGGCGGTGGGCGAACTGGTCGGCGAAGGCGGCGTCTTGCGGCTGGCGTCCATGGAAAGCACCGCCGCCGTCCGCTTGCCGCCGCTGTTGGCCCAATTCGCCAGCGCCTATCCCAAGGTGCGGCTGACCCTGTCCACCGGCACCAGCGAAGGCATGGTGCAGGCGGTGCTGGACCGTCAGGCCGACCTGGCCTTCGTCGGCGGTCCGGTGCGCCATGACCGTATCGTCGGCAGGGCGGTCTTCGTCGAGGAACTGGTTCTGGCGGTGCCGGTGGGGGTGACCACGGTCGAACAGGCCAACACCCGCACCATGCTGGTGTTCCGCGCCGGCTGCGCCTATCGCGCCCGGACCGAATCCTGGCTGCGCCGTCGCGGCGAGCCGCCGCGCCAAGTGATGGATTTTGGTACCCTGGACGGTTTGCTGGGCTGCGTCGCCGCCGGCATGGGGGTCAGCCTGCTGCCGCGTGCGGTGGTGGAACGTCCGCATCTGGCCGGCCAGGTGGCGGCCTTGGCCATCGCCGATCCCTTCGTCGAAACCTGGGTGATCCATCATCGCGACGCCGTTCCCACCCGCGCCATGCGTGAATTTCTGGCCTTGGTGGCGCCTCAGTCCTCGTTGGCCGCCTAAGTATCCCGATTTTCGCTTGGCTCCCCCCCAGATGTGGGGACTGGTTCTTGTGCGTTGAAGGCGTACAATGGGGGGATAGTGGAAAGGCGACAGCCATGCGCGATCCCAATGCCCCCCCGATCAGGCTGTTGATGGTGGAAGATAATCCCGGCGACGCCCGCTTGGTGCGTGCGCTTCTGGCCGAGGCCGGCGGTTTCGAGTTGTCTTGCGCCGAAACCATGGCCCAGGCTCGGGATTGGCTGGCCGACAACGCCGCCGACGCGGTGTTGCTGGATTTGTCGCTGCCCGACAGCCACGGGCTGGAAACCATCGACCGCATGCGGGGCTTGGCGCCCTTGGCCCCGGTGGTGGTGTTCACCGGGCTGGCCGACGAGGATGTGGGCGTCGCCGCCGTCAAGCGCGGCTGCCAGGATTATCTGGTCAAGGGGGTGGGGGACGGCCATCTGATCTCGCGCACCGTGCTTTACGCCATCGAACGCAAGGCGCTGGAAGTCGAGCGCCAGCAATCGGCCGAACGCATGAAGAAGGTGTTGTTGCAGACGGTGCGCGCCATGTCGCTGACCCTTGAGATGCGCGACCCCTATACCGCCGGGCACCAACGCCGCGTCGCCAATCTGGCGGTGGCCATCGGCCGCGCCATGGGATGGTCGGAGCATACGCTGGAAGGCTTGCAGACCGGCGCCCTGATCCATGACCTGGGCAAGATCAACGTGCCGTCGGATTTCCTGTCGCGCCCCGGCAAGCTGTCGGATGCCGCCTTCGGGGTGGTCAAGTCGCACGCCGCCGTGGGGGCGGAAATCGTCGACGGCATCGACTTTCCCTGGCCGGTGGCCGACATGATCCGCCAGCATCACGAACGCTTGGACGGGTCCGGCTATCCCTTGGGACTGGCCGGCGACGCCATCATCCCCGAAGCCCGCGTCCTGGCGGTGGCCGATGTGGTGGAGGCCATCAGCAGCCATCGGCCCTATCGTCCGGCCTTGGGCATGGACGTGGCCTTGGCGGAAATCCGTGACCATCGCGGCAGCCGCTATGACCCGCAGGCGGTGGAATGCTGCGAAAAGGTGATCGCCTTGGAAGGCGAGGCGGTGTTCGGCGTGGCGGCCCTGGGCGGGTGAGTAAAAAATAGCCACAGTTATTTTCAGCCTAAATAATGTGCTGAAATGTCAAACGGGATTGCCCGACCCCTGCCATGATCATGCCATCGTCATCAATGGCATGGGGTGGATCGATGCCGGCTTACGCGGCGACCTTGGGCGGCGAACGTCATGTTTTCGCGGATTTGCGGGCGCTGCTGGCCTGTGCCTCGCCGCGCCGGTCGGGCGATGAACTGGCCGGTCTGGCCGCCGACAGCGAAAAGCGCCGAATCGCCGCCCGCATGGCCCTGGCCGATCTGCCGCTGGCCACCTTCCTGAGCGAGGCCCTGGTTCCCTACGAGGACGACGAGGTCACCCGGCTGATCATTGACGGCCATGACCAAGCCGCCTTCGCCCCCGTCGCCCATATGACCGTGGGGCAGTTCCGCGACTGGCTTTTGTCCTACGAAGCCGATACAGCCGCCTTGGCCGCGCTGGCGCCCGGTTTGACTCCGGAAATGGTCGCCGCTGTCTCCAAGCTGATGCGCAATGCCGATCTGGTGGCGGTGGCCGCCAAGATCAGGGTGGTCACCGCGTTTCGCTCCACCATCGGGCTGGAAGGCCGGTTGTCGTCGCGCCTGCAACCCAACCATCCCACCGACGATCCCTTGGGCATCGCCGCGTCCACCCTGGACGGCCTGCTGTTCGGGGTGGGCGACGCGGTTATCGGCATCAACCCGGCCACCGACAACGTGGATTCCTGCTGCACCCTGCTGAAGATGCTGGACGAGGTGCGCAGCCGCTTCGACATCCCCACCCAGACCTGCGTGCTGACCCATGTCAGCAATTCCATCAATGCCATCGAGAAGGGGGCGCCGTTGGACCTGGTGTTCCAAAGCGTCGCCGGCACCGAAGCCGCCAACCAGGGGTTCGGCATCGACCTGGCGCTGCTGGCCGAGGCCGAGCAGGCGGCGCTGGAATTGAAGCGTGGCACCATCGGCGACAACGTCATGTATTTCGAGACCGGCCAAGGCGCCGCCTTGTCGGCCGACGCCCATCACGGTGTCGATCAGCAGACGGTGGAAACCCGCGCCTATGCGGTGGCCCGGGCTTTCCGCCCGCTTCTGGTCAACACCGTGGTCGGCTTCATCGGCCCGGAATATCTGTATGATTCGAAGCAGATCATCCGCGCCGGCCTGGAAGACCATTTCTGCGGCAAGCTGCTGGGTCTGCCCATGGGGGGGGACGTCTGCTACACCAACCACGCCGAGGCCGATCAGGACGACATGGACGTCCTGATGCTGCTGCTGGGCAATGCCGGGGTCAATTTCCTGATCGGCGTCCCCGGCGCCGACGACGTCATGCTGAACTACCAAAGCCTGTCCTATCACGACGTGGTGGGTCTGCGGCATCTGTTGGGCCGCAAGCCGGCCCCGGAATTCGAATCCTGGCTGATCCGCATGGGGCTGGCCGACCCGGCCGGCAAGGTGCCGCCGCTGGGCCGCGACGCCGCGCCCTTGCGCAAATTACTGGCGGGGGGCTGAACCATGGCCGACGACGTCATCAATCTTGATCCCTTCGCCCGTTTCCGCGCCGCCACCCGCGCCCGCATCGGCCTGGGCCGCTCGGGTGACGGCTTGCCCACCACGGCGTTGCTGGATTTCCAATTGTCGCACGCCAAGGCTCGCGACGCCGTCCATGGGGCGGTGGACTGGAATGTCTTGGAAGAACAATTGCCGCAACCGTGCATCCGGGTGAAAAGCCGGGCCGGCGACCGCTCCACCTATCTGCGCCGTCCCGATCTGGGGCGCCAACTGGCGCCGGAAAGCGCTGGCTTGTTGACCAAGGGCGACTGGGATGTGGCGCTGGTCGTCGGCGACGGATTGTCGGCGGCGGCGGTCGAGAATTGGGCGGTGCAAGTGGTGTGGGCCATCCACATGCGGCTGAACGGGCTGAAAATGGCCCCCGTCGTGCTGGCCGACCAGGCCCGCGTCGCCCTGGCCGACCCCATCGGCGAAGCCCTGGGGGCCAGGCTGTCGGTGATGCTGATCGGCGAACGTCCCGGCCTGTCGGTAGCCGATTCGCTGGGCGTCTACATGACTTACGGCCCGCGCGTCGGGCGGCGCGATTCGGAACGCAACTGCCTTTCCAACATTCACGCCCACGGGCTGTCGCCGGCGGCGGCCGCCGACAAGCTGGTGTGGCTGATGACCCAATCCCTGCGCCTGGGTTTGTCCGGCGTCGGGCTGAAAGAGGAAACACCGAGTCTAGACTCCGGAGCGGATGACAAAACCGCCCGGCTTTCCCAATCTTCGGATTAAGACGGAGCGCATATCCATGTCCGAAAACAGCAAACCGGAACTGAAGCGCAGCCTGTCCGGGCTGCATCTGTGGGGCATCGCCGTCGGCCTTGTCATCTCGGGGGAATATTTCGGCTGGTCGTTTGGCTGGGCCGCCGCCGGAACCCTGGGGTTCCTGGTGACGACCGTGCTGATCGCCGCCATGTACACCACCTTCATCTTCAGCTTCACCGAGCTGACCACCGCCATCCCCCATGCCGGCGGGCCTTTCGCCTATTCCTATCGCGCCTTTGGCCCCATGGGCGGCTTCGTCGCCGGCTTCGCCACCTTGATCGAATTCGTCTTCGCGCCGCCGGCCATCGCCTTGGCCATCGGCGCCTATCTGAACGTCCAGTTCCCGGCGCTTGATCCCAAGCTGGCCGCCGTCGGCGCCTATATTGTGTTCATGGGCTTGAACATCGCCGGCGTCACCATCGCCGCCACCTTCGAATTGTTCATCACCGTGCTGGCCATCATCGAATTGGTGATCTTCATGGGCGTGGTCGAGCCGGGCTTCACCTGGGCCAACTTCACGGCCAACGGCTGGGCCGGCGAGGACGTGTTCTCGGGCACCGCCTTCGCGGGCATCTTCGCCGCCATTCCCTTCGCCATCTGGTTCTTCCTGGCCATCGAAGGCGCCGCCATGGCCGCCGAGGAAACCAAGAACCCCACCAAGACCGTGCCCAAGGCTTATATCGCCGGCATCCTGACCCTGGTGGTCCTGGCCTTCGGCACCATGATCATGGCTGGCGGTGTCGGCGACTGGCGTCAGTTGTCCAACATCAACGACCCGCTGCCCCAGGCCATGAAGGCGGTGGTCGGCGAATCGTCGGGCTGGCTGCACATGCTGGTGTGGATCGGCCTGTTCGGCCTGGTCGCTTCGTTCCACGGCATCATCATGGGCTATTCGCGCCAGATCTTCGCCCTGTCGCGGGCCGGATACCTGCCGCCCAGCTTCGCCAAGGTCAACCCGCGCACCAAGACCCCGGTCTCGGCCATCCTGGCCGGCGGCGTGGTCGGCATCGCCGCCATCTTCTCTGACAGCCTGGTCGAGATCGGCGGCGCCTCGCTCACCGCCAACATCGTCACCATGTCGGTGTTCGGCGCCATCGTCATGTACATCATGTCCATGGCCGCCCTGTTCAAGCTGCGCGCCAGCGAACCCAACCTGGAGCGTCCGTTCAAGGCGCCGTTCTTCCCGATCTTCCCCTCCATCGCGCTGGGCATGGCGGTGGTCGCCCTGGTCACCATGATCTACTTCAACTCGCTGGTCTTCGGTCTGTTCGTCGGCCTGTTCGCGGTGGCCTATCTGTTCTACCGCTTCACCGCCGGGCTTCGTGAAAACGCCGAAGCAGACGACCTGCTGGAACTGGCCCAGGTGGAAGCCCGGTCCATGGCCGATTGATCAACCGGCCCTTGAAAACGCGATCCCCTGCCGGACTCGTTCTGGCAGGGGCTTTGCGTATATGGTAGGGCAATGCCGACGGAGACACCCCATGGCGGTCAAAAGCACGCGAACTAGGCAAGGTCGGCCCGTATCCTGCCGCGATATTGGGCAGCGCAACGTCCTGGCCGCCGCCGCCTCTGGCGTCGCCGACTTCATCCATTCCCATGGCGGCGATTCGGATCGTGTGCTGGGCCAGGCCGGGGTGCCCGACCACGCCATCGGCGATCCCTTGCTGGCGCTGGATCTGGGCGATTACTGCGCCATGATGGAACTGGCCGCCGCCGAGACACGGCACGACAATTTCGGCTTGTGGTTCGGCCAGCAATTCCAGCCCCGCGCCTTGGGCCTGATCGGCGAGATCGCCTTGGCCTCGCCCACCTTGGGGGCGGCGGTTGAAAACGTCGCCACGCTTTTTCCCTTCCACCAGCAGGCCACCGAAACCCGCCTGGCCCGCGACGGCGAGTTGTTGCGCCTGGAATACCGCATCCTGGATGGCCGCATCGTCGAGCGCCGTCAGGATGCCGAGCTGACCATGGGCATGTTCGCCAACGTCTTCCGTGCCTGCCTGGGGTCGGGCTGGGCGCCGGAAGAGGTGCATTTCGAACATCTGCGGCCGCTGGATTGGCGGGAACACCAAAACGCCTTCGACGCGCCGGTGCATTTCGGCCAACGCACCAATTGTGTGGTGTTCCGCGACCGTCAGTTGGACGCACGCATGCCGCAAGGCGATTTGGGACGGCTGACCCGCTTGCGCGACCGCTTGCTGGCGGTGACCGGCGGCACCGGGGCGGCGCCGTTCCTGGAGCGGGTCAGGGCGGAAATCCGCTCGCGGCTGGCCGAAGGCTACCCCCATGTGGAAGACGTGGCCGAGGCGCTGGACTTGCCGCGCTGGACCCTGCAACGCCGTCTGGCCGACCACGGCATCAGCTTTTCCGCTGCTGTCGAAGGCGTGCGCCGCGATCTGGCGGCGCTTTACGTGCGCCAGCGCCACATCCCGCTGTCCGACGTGGCCGATCTGTTGGGCTATTCCGAGCTATCGGCGTTCAGCCGGGCGTTTCGCCGCTGGTTCGACACCGCGCCCTTAAGCTGGCGGGAAGGGTAAGCGTTCCGGTGAAACCGTGTCGGATGGATCCGCGAAAGCCGGCCGCTGTGGCTTAACCCTTCCAGCCTTTGGTGCCGCAATTCAGCCCCACCGCGATGGTCTTGCCGGAATTGGGGTTGGTCCAGAAGCTGCGGTAGCTCCACACCCGTGCGTCCTGGCACGAAATGGTGACCTGGTCGGGGCCTTGCCATTCCACCTGCGGGGCGTCGCCCTTGTCGGCCAGGAACAGCCGCGCCCCCTTGTTGATGTTGTCGCCGGGCTTGGCGGTCATCACCACCAGGAAGGGCTCGGTCTCGCCGGCCTTCATGGTGCCGACGACAACGTCGCGGCTGCCGTCGGGGGCGGGGTGACGGGAAATCTCGCGCATTTCACCCTCGCCGCAGGCGGCCAGCGGCATCAGGACGGCGACAGCCGCGATCAGCTTTTTCATTCGGCGGCGGCCACCTTCTTGGGGTGTTCCTTGTGCAGTTCCAGTTCGTCCCACACGGCGACGAAGGACTTGACCAGATGGTCCATCATCTCGTCGGTATGCAAGGGCGTCGGCGTGATGCGCAGACGTTCGGTGCCCACCGGCACGGTGGGATAGTTGATGGGCTGCACATAGATGTTGTGCTTGGAAAGCAACAGGTCGGACGCCTGCTTGCACAAAGCCGCGTTGCCGACCATCACCGGGACGATGTGGCTGACCGAGGGCAGCACCGGGATACCCTGTTCGGCCAGCTTGGCCTTCAAGGTGGCGGCGCGTTCCTGGTGGCGGTCGCGGATTTCGGGGCTTTTGCGCAGCACCTTGACCGAGGCCAGGGCGGCGGCGGCGACCATGGGCGGCATGGACGACGAGAAGATGAAGCCCGGCCCGAAGCTGCGCACGTAATCGACCATGGAGGCCGAACCGGCGATGTAGCCGCCGACCACGCCGATCGCTTTCGCCAGCGTCGCCTGGATGATGGTGATGCGGTGGCGCAGGCCATCGCGCTCGGCGACGCCCGAACCTTCGGCGCCGTACATGCCGGCGGCGTGCACTTCGTCCAGGAAGGTCATGGCGTTGTGGGCCTCGGCCACGTCGCACAATTCGGCGATGGGGGCGATGTCGCCATCCATGGAATAGACCGATTCGAAGGCCACCAGCTTGGGGGTTTCCCTGGGATAGGCGGACAACAGCTGTTCCAGGTGTTCGGGGTCGTTATGACGGAACACATGCTTGGTCGAGCGGCCGTGGCGGATGCCTTCGATCATGGAATTGTGGTTCAACTCGTCCGAGAACACCACCAGGCCGGGGATGGTCGAGCCCAGGGTGGACAAGGTGGTCTGGTTGGCCACGTAGCCCGAGGTAAACAAAAGCGCCGATTCCTTGCCGCACCACGACGCCAGCTCTTCTTCCAGCAGCACGTGGTAATGGTTGGTGCCCGAGATGTTGCGGGTGCCGCCGGCGCCGGCGCCGCAGCGGTCCACCGCTTCCTTGGCGGCGGCCAGCACGTCGGGATGTTGGCCCATGCCCAGATAGTCGTTGGAACACCAGACCACCACTTCGTGGACCTGACCGTCGCGATAATTCTTCGCCACCGGGAACTGACCACATTGGCGTTCCAGATCGGCGAAGACGCGATAGCGACCCTCGGTCTTCAGGTCGGAAATGCGCTTGGCGAAATAGTGTTCGTAATCCATCTGGGCTGGCCTCCCCTCTGCGCCGGAACAAACCAGACTTTCCGGTGCAGGTTCATGCTCGTTAAGCCGATCCTAGAAGAACGTGAAGACATGGCGCAACTAACATCACCGTAATGTCCCCACCGTCCTTGGGCTTGTTTAGACAATACCCGCGGCGACCAGCTCTCCATGAGCTTCGTCAAGGGCGGTCCGGAAGCGGGCCAGCATTTCGCCGATTTCCGCTTCCGAGATGATCAAAGGCGGCGCGAAGGCCACCGCGTCGCCCATGGCCCGCAAGATGATCCCGTGGGCTTGCGCCTTGGCCACCACCCGGGCGCCGATGGCCAGTTTGGGGTCGAAGGCGCGGCGTTGGTCCTTGTCGGCCACCAGTTCGACGGCGCCGATCAGCCCGATTCCTCGGGCCTCGCCCACCAACGGGTGCTGCTGCAACTCGCGCAGGCCGCGTTGCAGGGCCGGGGCGACGCGGTTCACATGGCCCAGGATGTCGCGTTCGGCATAGATGGCCAGGGTTTCCAGGGCGACGGCCGCCGACACCGGATGGCCGCCATAGGTGAAGCCGTGGCCGAAGACGCCGATCTCGCCGGCTTGCGCCTTGACGTCGTCATAGACGTGACCGGCGACGACCAGCGCCGAAATGGGCAGGTATCCCGACGACAGCCCCTTGGCCACGGTCATCATGTCGGGCTTCAGGCCAAAGGTCTGCGACCCGAACATCTGGCCGGTGCGGCCGAAGCCGGTGATCACCTCGTCGGCCACCAGCAACACGTCGTATTTCTTTAAGACCGCCTGGATCTTGTCGAAATAGGTGGCGGGCGGCACGATGACGCCGCCGGCCCCCATCACCGGTTCGGCGAAGAAGGCGGCGACCGTGTCGGGGCCTTCGGCCAGGATCAACTGTTCCAGTTCCTCGGCGCGGCGGCTGGCGAAGTGTTCCTCGGTCTCGCCCTGTTCCGCGCAGCGCCAGTAATGGGGATTGCCGGTATGCAGGATACGGTCGATGGGCACGTCGAAGCCGCGCTGGTTGGCCGGCAGCCCGGTCAAGGACGCGGTGGCGATTGTGACGCCGTGATAGGCGCGTTCGCGGGCGATGATCTTCTTCTTGTCGGGCAGGCCGCGGGCGTTGTTGCGGTACCAGATCAGCTTGATGGCGGTGTCGTTGGATTCCGATCCCGAACAGGCGAACAGCACGCGGGCGTCGGGCACCGGGGCCATGGCGGCCAATTGTTCAGCCAGCCGGGTGGCCGGTTCGTGGGTCTTGGACGTGAACAAGTGATAGAAGGGCAGCTTGCGCATCTGCTGGGCCGCAGCTTCCACCAGACGTTCCTCGCCCCAGCCCAGGGCAGTGCACCACAAGCCGGCCAAACCCTCGATGTAATCCTTGCCCTGTTCGTCGAAGACGCGCACGCCCTCGCCCCTGGTGATGACCATGGGGCCGGTCTCGGGGTGGCGGACAAGGTTGGTGTAGGGATGGAACAGATGGGCGAGGTCGGCTTCGGAAACGGACGTCATGATGCCTCCGGTCATCGGGGGCGTCAGCTTAGGCCCAAGGCCACCCGTGTGCCAAGTCATACCGGCCACTCCATGATCTGACTCGTTGGCCGGTATCCAGCCGCCATTGCGGCGGCGGCCAAGCGGCCGGATGGCCGCGCCCGGCGAGGGGCAATACGCCCG
>JAIWOG010000163.1 GCA_020217035.1 Magnetospirillum sp.
ACCAACTATCGTCCGCAGTTCTACTTCCGCACCACCGACGTCACCGGCATGGTCCACCTGCCGGAAGGCACCGAGATGGTGATGCCGGGCGACAACGTCGCCATGGAAGTGAACCTGATCGCCCCGATCGCCATGGACGAAGGTCTGCGCTTCGCCATCCGCGAAGGCGGCCGCACCGTCGGCGCCGGCGTGGTGTCGAAGATCATCGAGTAGTTCTCGCTGGTCTTTCGGATGCAAGTTTCGACCCCTGGGAAACCAGGGGTCGATTCTTTTTTGGGAGAACCCAGACTCTGCTTGCACGCCTGGGCGAGTCTCTGTATAAAGCGCCCTTCGGCATTACGCCGTTCCCGCAAGAGCCGTTGAAAACGGCTGACTGTGGGAGGTTCTTTGAACCAAACCCGAGTTTCACTGATCGGCGTCCCGACAATGGGGCGCCGATCCGATTTAACGGATGATGTGAATATGGAAAGCCAAAACATCCGTATCCGCCTCAAGGCGTTCGATCATCGCGTGCTGGATCAGTCCACCCGCGAGATCGTCAACACCGCCAAGCGGACTGGTGCCCAGGTGCGCGGACCGATCCCGCTTCCCTCGCGGATCGAGAAGTTCACCGTCAACCGCTCCCCGCACATCGACAAGAAGTCGCGCGAGCAGTTCGAAATTCGCACGCACAAGCGTCTGTTGGACATCGTCGACCCGACCCCGCAGACCGTGGACGCGCTGATGAAGCTCGACCTGGCCGCTGGCGTCGACGTCGAGATCAAGCTGTAAGGACAGTAATGATGCGATCCGGTCTCATTGCCCAGAAGGTCGGCATGACGAGGATCTTCACCGAGGACGGGACTCATATTCCCGTCACCGTGTTGAAGGTCGACACCGTTCAGGTGGTCTCGACCCGCTCTGTGGAAAAGGACGGCTACACCGCCGTTCAGCTCGGCGCTGGTACCGCCAAGGTGAAGAACGTTGCCAAGGCGCAGCGCACCACCTTCGCGGCCGCCAAGGTCGAGCCCAAGAAGAAGCTCGTCGAATTCCGCGTCTCCCCCGAGAACGTTCTCGAGGTTGGCGTCGAATTGTCGGCTGCCCATTTCATCCCCGGCCAGTTCGTGGATATCACCGGCACCACCATCGGTAAGGGTTTTGCCGGCGGTATGAAGCGCTGGAACTTCCGCGGCCTGGAAGCCACCCACGGCGTGTCCGTGTCGCACCGTTCGCACGGTTCGACCGGTCAGCGCCAGGACCCCGGTAAGGTGTTCAAGGGCAAGAAGATGGCCGGTCACCTGGGCGTTGAGCAGGTGACCACTCAGAACCTGAAGGTGGTTTCCACCGATGAAGCGCGTGGCCTGATCCTGGTTAAGGGTTCGGTTCCCGGCGCTGAAGGTTCCTGGGTTCTGGTCAAGGACGCGGTCAAGCGCAAGCTGCCCGAAGGCGTGCCGTTCCCGGCCGCTCTGAAGGCCGCCGCTGAAGCCGGCGAGTGAGGAATCTGGCGATGAAGACTAAGGTTATCAGCCTGGACAATCAGAGCGTCGGCGAGATCGATCTCTCTGACGACGTGTTCGGCCTGGCCGTTCGCAACGATCTGCTGCACCGCATGGTCAGCTATCAGCTGTCGAAGCGCCGCGCCGGCACTCACAAGACCAAGGGGATCTCCGAGATCTCCGGCACCACCAAGAAGCCCTTCAACCAGAAGGGTGGCGGTCGTGCCCGTCAGGGTTCTCTGCGTTCGCCGCAGTTCCGCGGTGGCGCCACCATTTTCGGCCCGGTCGTGCGTTCCCACGCTTTCGACATGCCGAAGAAGGTGCGCAAGCTGGCCCTGAAGGTCGCCCTGTCCGCCAAGGCCGCCGAAGGCAAGCTGGTGGTTCTGGACAAGGCCGCTGCCGCTGCCCCCAAGACCAAGGCTCTGGCCGCGCAGTTCAAGGCGCTGGGCTGGAACTCGGTGCTGGTCATCGACAACGCCGTCGAGGGCAACTTCGCCCTGGCGTCGCGCAATATCCCCCATGTGGACGTGCTGCCGGAACTCGGCGCCAACGTGTACGACATCCTGCGTCGTGACACCCTGGTGCTGACCAAGGACGCTGTCGCCGCCCTGGAGGCTCGCCTGAAATGAGCAAGCTCACCATCTCCAAGGAACGGATGTTCGACATCATCCGCGCTCCCGTGATCACCGAAAAGGCGACCATGGGTTCCGAGCACAACCAGGTCACCTTCAAGGTGCCGCTGAATGCTTCCAAGCCCGAGATCAAGGCCGCTATCGAAGGCGTGTTCGGGGTCAAGGTGACCGCGGTGAACACCCTGGTCGCCAAGGGCAAGGTCAAGCGTTTCCGTGGCCGTATCGGCGTCCGCAACGACGTCAAGAAGGCGATCGTCACTCTGGCCGAAGGCCAGACCATCGACGTGACGACGGGAGTCTGACGCCATGGCTTTGAAGAACTACAAGCCCACGACCCCGGGCCGTCGTCAGCTGGTGACGGTTGACCGCTCGGAACTGTGGAAGGGCAAGCCCGAAGCTTCGCTGACCGAAGGTCTGCGCAAGAAGGGCGGCCGCAACAACCTGGGCCGTATCACCGTCCGGTTCCGTGGTGGCGGGCACAAGCGCCGCTACCGCATGATCGACTTCAAGCGCAACAAGTTCGACGTGGCCGCCACTGTCGAACGCCTGGAATACGATCCCAATCGTACCGCCTTCATCGCCCTGGTGCGTTATGAGGACGGCGAGAAGGCTTACATCCTGGCTCCGCAGCGCTTGGCCGTCGGCGACACCGTGATTGCCGGTGAAAAGGTCGACATCAAGCCGGGCAACGCCCTGCCGCTGAAGAACATTCCGGTCGGCACCGTGGTCCACAATGTCGAGCTGAAGGTTGGCAAGGGCGGCCAGATGGCCCGTTCCGCCGGCACCTTCGTCCAACTGGTCGGCAAGGACCAGGGTTATGCTCAGCTGCGTCTGTCCTCGGGCGAGCTGCGTGTTGTCCGTGGCGAGTGCATGGCCACCGTCGGCGCCGTCTCCAACCCCGACCAGCAGAACGTCTCGCTGGGCAAGGCTGGTCGCAAGCGCTGGATGGGCTTCCGTCCGCATGTCCGTGGTGTTGCCATGAACCCCATCGATCACCCGCATGGTGGTGGTGAAGGTCGTACTTCTGGTGGCCGTCATCCGGTTACCCCGTGGGGTAAGCCGACCAAGGGCAAGAAGACTCGTTCCAACAAGAAGACGGATGGCCTGATCATGCGCCGCCGTCAGGCTCAGTAAGGAGGGACGGGAAAATGGCTCGTTCCGTTTGGAAAGGTCCGTTCGTTGACGGTTACCTGCTGAAGAAGGCGGACAAGGCGCGTGCGTCCGGTCGCAACGAGGTCGTCAAGATCTGGTCGCGTCGGTCCACCATCCTGCCGAACTTCGTGGGTCTGACCTTTGGCGTCTACAACGGCCAGAAGTTCATCCCCGTTCTCGTCACCGAGAACATGGTCGGCCACAAGTTTGGCGAATTCTCGCCGACCCGGACCTATTACGGTCACGGCGTCGACAAGAAGGCGAAGAGGAAGTAAGCCATGGGCAAGAAGCCTGCCGATCGCGTGCTTGCGGATATCGAAGCGAAGGCGTTCTCGTCTTCCATCCGCACCAGCCCGCGTAAGCTCAACCTGGTGGCTGCGTCCATTCGCGGCCTGAAGGCGGAAGTCGCCCTGCACCAGCTGACCTTCTCCAAGCGCCGCATCGCCGGCGCCGTGAAGGCGGTCCTGCAGTCGGCCATCGCCAACGCCGAGAACAACCACCAGTTGGACGTTGATCGTCTGTATGTGGCCGAAGCCTATGTGGGCAAGGCCATGGTGATGAAGCGCTGGCGCGCTCGCGCCCGCGGCCGTACCGGCCGGATCGAGAAGCCGTTCTCGAACCTGACCGTCATCGTTCGCGAACGCGAAGAAGCGACCGGGGAGTAAGACTATGGGTCAGAAAGTCAATCCGATCGGCCTGCGCCTCGGCATCAACCGCACTTGGGATTCCCGTTGGTTCGCCGACGAAGGCTACGCCAAGATGCTGCACGAGGACCTGAAGCTGCGTGACTACCTGCGCAAGAAGCTGGCCCAGGCCGGCGTGTCGCGGGTGATCATCGAGCGTCCGGCCAAGAAGGCCCGCATCACCATCCACACCGCCCGTCCGGGCGTGGTGATTGGCAAGAAGGGTGCCGACATCGAAGTACTGCGTAAGCAGCTTTCCAAGATGACCGGCTCCGAGGTGCACCTGAACATCGTCGAGATCCGCAAGCCGGAACTGGACGCCCAGCTGGTGGCCGAGTCCATCGCCCAGCAGTTGGAGCGCCGTGTGTCCTTCCGCCGCGCCATGAAGCGTGCGGTGCAGTCGGCCATGCGTCTGGGCGCCCAGGGCATCCGCATCAACTGCTCGGGCCGTTTGGGCGGCGCTGAGATCGCTCGTATGGAGTGGTACCGCGAAGGTCGCGTGCCCCTGCACACCCTGCGCGCCGACATCGATTACGGTATCGGCACCGCCAAGACCACCTATGGTACCTGCGGTATCAAGGTGTGGGTGTTCAAGGGTGAAATCCTGGCCCATGACCCCATGGCCCAGGACAAGCGCGCCGCCGGCGAGTCCGCTCCCGTCGACCGTCGCTGATTTGAGAGGGTAGAGAGATGCTTTCGCCCAAGCGTACTAAGTTCCGCAAGCAGCATAAGGGCCGCATCCATGGCGATGCCAAGGGCGGCTCCCAGCTGAACTTCGGCGCCTTCGGCCTCAAGGCCCTGGAGCCGGAGCGCATCACCGCTCGTCAGATCGAAGCGGCCCGTCGTGCGCTCACCCGCCACCTGAAGCGTCAGGGCCGCGTGTGGATCCGCATTTTCCCCGACGTGCCGGTGTCGACCAAGCCCGCCGAAGTCCGCATGGGTTCCGGTAAGGGTACCCCCGAATATTGGGTGGCCCGCGTCAAGCCCGGCCGCGTGATGTTCGAGGTCGATGGCGTGCCGGAAGATTTGGCCCGTCGTGGTTTTGAGCTGGCCGCTGCCAAGCTGCCGATCAAGACCAAGTTCATCGTTCGTATCGGGGAGTAAAGTCATGGCGACCAAGTCCAGCGATCTGCGCGCCAAGACCGACGATCAGCTGCAGGAAGCTCTGCTCACGCTGAAGAAGGAGCAGTTCAACCTGCGTTTCCAGAAGGCTTCCGGCCAGTTGGAAAACACTGCTCGCGTCACCCAGGTGCGTCGTGAAATCGCGACCATCAAGACCATCATCGGCGAGCGGGCCAAGTCCGCTTCCGCCGCCTAAGGAGACCTAGCCAATGCCGAAGCGCATTCTCCAGGGCGTCGTCGTCAGCGACAAGATGGACAAGACCGTGGTGGTCAGCGTCGAACGGCGCGTCATGCACCCGATCTACAAGAAGTTCATCCGTCGTTCGAAGAAGTATCACGCCCACGACGAGAACAACCAGTTCAAGACCGGCGACACTGTCCGCATTTGCGAGTGCCGTCCGATCTCGAAGACCAAGACCTGGGAAGTGATCGTCGAGCAGGCCTAAGACGGTCTGACCGACGATATCGATCTAGAAAAGGAAACTCGACATGATCCAGATGCAAACCAACCTGGACGTCGCCGATAATTCGGGTGCCCGCCGGGTGCAGTGCATCAAGGTGTTGGGCGGTTCGCACCGCACCATCGCCAATGTGGGCGACGTCATCGTCGTCTCCATCAAGGAAGCGATTCCGCGTGGCAAGGTGAAGAAGGGTGACGTGCATCGCGCCGTCATCGTTCGCACCGCCAAGGAAATCCGTCGTCCCGATGGCACCGCGATCCGTTTCGACACCAATGCGGCCGTCCTGATCAACAAGCAGGGCGAACCGATCGGCACCCGTATTTTTGGCCCGGTCACCCGTGAACTTCGCGCCAAGAAGTTCATGAAGATCATCTCGCTGGCTCCGGAGGTGCTCTAATGGCCGGTCTGAACGTGAAGAAGGGCGATCAGGTCATTGTGATCGCCGGCAAGGACAAGGGTAAGAAGGGCGAAGTCATCGCCGCCTACCCGAAGGAAGAACGCGTGGTCGTCCAGGGTGTGAACAAGGTCAAGCGCCATGTTCGCCCCAGCGCCGCCAGCGCGGGTGGCATCGTCGAACAGGAAGCCGCCCTGCACGTGTCCAACGTCGCCCACGTCGATCCCAAGGACGGCAAGCCGACCCGCGTCGGCGTGAAGGTCCTGGAAGACGGTCGCAAGGTCCGCGTCGCTAAGCGGTCCGGCGAAGTCATCGACCGGTAATGGGGGAGCATAAGACCATGACCGCGCGTTTGCGTAGCCATTACGACACCAAGGTCCGCCCGGCCCTGCAGGAACAGTTCAACTACAAGAACCCCATGCAGGTTCCGAAGCTGGAAAAGATCGTCATCAACATGGGCGTCGGCGAAGCCGCCCAGGATGCGAAGAAGATCGACGCCGCCATCGCCGAGCTGACCGCCATTTCCGGTCAGAAGCCGGTGGTGACCAAGGCCAAGAAGTCCATCGCCCAGTTCAAGCTGCGCGAAGGCCAGGTGGTGGGCTGCAAGGTGACCTTGCGTGCCGACCGCATGTACGAATTCCTCGATCGTCTGATCACCATTGCGCTGCCCCGCGTCCGCGACTTCCGTGGCGTTCCGGGCAAGAGCTTCGACGGCCGCGGCAATTATTCGCTGGGTCTGAAGGAGCAGCTCATTTTCCCGGAAATCAACTACGACAAGGTTGATGCCACCCGGGGCATGGACATCATTTTCGTCACGACGGCCAAGTCCGATGCGGAAGCCAAGGCGCTTCTCAAGGGCTTCGACATGCCGTTCGCTGGCTGATGGGAGTGTAGCAGCAATGTCGAAGATCAGCTCTGTCGAGCGCAACAACAAGCGCGCCAAGCTGGCCAAGCAATATGCTGGCAAGCGCGCCCGCCTGAAGGCTCAGGTCATGGACCGCGACGCTTCTCCGGAAGAGCGTTTCCAGGCCGCCCTGAAGCTGGCCGAAGTTCCGCGGAACTCGGCCAAGAATCGTACTCGCCTTTTGTGCGAGATCACCGGCCGTCCTCGTGGCAATTACCGCAAGTTCAAGATTTGCCGTAACAAGCTGCGCGAACTGGGAAATCTGGGTCAGATTCCCGGTCTGGTCAAGTCGAGCTGGTAAGGGAGGCCATAACCAATGTCTATGACCGATCCCCTCGGCGATATGCTCGCCCGCATTCGCAATGGTCAACGCGCCGCCAAGTCGGTGGTGACCTCGCCCGCCTCGAACCTGCGCATGAACGTGCTCGAGGTTCTCAAGCGTGAAGGCTACATCCGTGGCTACAGCAAGAAGGAAGTCCGGGCCGGCGTGTCCGAGCTGACCATCGAGTTGAAGTACCACGAAGGTAAGCCGGTGATTTCGACCATCTCGCGCGTTTCGACCCCCGGTCGTCGCGTGTATTCGAAGATCGCCGACCTTGACCGTGTGGCCAACGGCCTGGGTATCTCCATCCTCTCGACGCCGCGTGGCGTCATGAGCGATAGCGAAGCCCGCACCGCCAATGTCGGCGGTGAAGTTCTCTGCCAGGTGTTCTAAGGAGGGACTGACAGATGTCGCGAGTCGGCAAATATCCCGTGCCGGTGCCGTCTGGAGTCACTGTCCAGATCGCCGGTGCCGAATTCATCGCCAAGGGCAAGCTGGGTGAATCCCGCATGCCCCTGTCGGACGAAGTGGAAACCACCATCGAAGGTTCCGAAGTCTGGGTGAAGCCCAAGTCGGAAACCAAGCGTGCGCGCATGATGTGGGGCACCACCCGCGCCTTGATCAACAACATGGTCAAGGGCGTGTCCGAAGGCTTCACCGTCAACCTGGAAATCAACGGCGTCGGTTACCGCGCCGCTGTCGAAGGGAAGAACCTGAAGTTGGCCCTGGGCTATTCCCACGATATCGACTATCCGATTCCGGATGACGTCACCATGAAGTGCGAAAAGCCCACCGCTATTTCCATCACTGGCCGCGATAAGCAGATCGTGGGTCAGCTTGCCGCAGAGATCCGGTCGTTCCGTGGTCCCGAGCCCTACAAGGGCAAGGGCATCAAGTACTCGACCGAGACCATCCTGCGCAAGGAAGGCAAGAAGAAGTAAGGGGCACTGCCATGATGACGCCGAAAGAATTGTTCGAGCGCCGCAAGCGGCGCACCCGGGCCAGCATCGCGAAGAAGTCGGGTGGCCGTGTCCGCCTGTCGGTCTTCCGTTCCGGCAAGAACATCTATGCCCAGTTGATCGACGACGTCCAGGGTGTCACCCTGGCCGCCGCCTCGACGCTGGAAAAGGACCTGAAGGGCTCGCTCAAGACCGGTGCGGACATCGCCGCCGCCGCCGCCGTGGGCAAGCTGATCGCCGAGCGGGCCAAGGCTGTCGGCATCACCGAGGTGGTGTTCGATCGCGGTGGCTACATTTATCACGGTCGGGTCAAGGCCCTGGCCGAAGCGGCCCGCGAAGGCGGCCTGTCGTTCTAAGGGAAAAAGACTATGGCACGTACTCCCAATACCGAGGGGAACGAACAGCGTCGCGGTCGTGGCCGTGGCGGTGAAGGTGGCGAGCGCGACGGTCGCGGTCGCGGCCGTGGCAATCCCGAAGCTCCGCGCGGCGAACGCGAGGAGAACGAGTTCGTCGACAAGCTGGTCCACATCAACCGTGTGGCCAAGGTGGTCAAGGGTGGCCGTCGTTTCGCCTTCGCCGCCCTGGTCGTCGTCGGTGACGCCAAGGGCCGTGTCGGTTACGGCTCGGGCAAGGCCCGCGAGGTCCCCGAAGCCATCCGCAAGGCGACCGAGCAGGCCAAGCGCAACATGATCAAGGTGAACCTTCGTGAAGGCCGCACCCTGCATCATGACGTGATCGGCCACTTCGGTGCCGGCCGTGTTGTTCTGCGCGCCGCTCCGGCCGGTACCGGCATCATCGCCGGCGGCCCGATGCGCGCCGTGTTCGAGACCATGGGCGTGGCCGACGTCGTCGCCAAGTGCCTGGGTACCTCGAACCCGCACAACATGATCAAGGCGACCTTCGACGCCCTGGTCAACCTGAACAGCCCCCGTTCGGTGGCTGCCAAGCGTGGCAAGAAGGTTGGTGACATCATCGGCCGCCGTGACGGCGCCGCTGCTGCCACCGCCGCGTAAGGGAGGTTTCCATGGCTGACAAGAAGACCGTTCGCGTCACCCAGGTGGGCAGCCCCATCGGCCGCACCTCCGACCAACGCGCCACCCTGATCGGGCTGGGTCTGAACAAGCTGCATCGCACCAGCGAGCTGGAAGACACTCCGGCCGTGCGTGGGATGATCCGCAAGGTTCAGCACCTGGTCCAGGTCGAGGACTAATCTTTCGTCCGGCCCCCGGTGATCCTGGGGGCCGGATACGAGGAACACGAAGATGACGAAGCTCAACGATCTGCGCGACAACGAAGGCGCTCGCTACAAGTTCAAGCGCGTCGGCCGTGGCATCGGCTCGGGCAAGGGCAAGACCTCGGGCCGTGGCGTCAAGGGCCAGGGTTCGCGTACCGGTGTCGCCCTGCACGGGTTCGAAGGCGGTCAGATGCCCATCTACCGCCGCCTGCCCAAGCGCGGTTTCAACCCGATCAACGCCAAGGAATACGCCGAGGTCAATATCGGCCGTCTGCAGGCCGCCATCGATGCCGGCAAAATCAACGCCGGCGAAACCATCACTGCCGAAACCCTGGCCGCTGCCGGCCTGGTCGGTAAGATCGGTGACGGCGTGCGCTTGCTGGCCCGTGGCGAACTGACCGCCAAGGTGACCATCGAGGTCGCCGGTGCCTCCGCCGCCGCCATCGCCGCGGTGGAAAAGGCGGGTGGTTCGGTCAAGGTTGCCGCCGAAGCCGCCGAGGGCTGATTAGTCCTCGGCAATTTCGCCGCGATCCTATATAAAGCGCCCCAGGCCCCCGAACCTGATGCAAATCCAGGCGATGGGACTGGGGCGTTTTTTTTTGAAATCGGCGCTATCCGGGTGTTTGGCCCGATCGCGCCTGTGGGTCACCTTTTACCGGAGC